>CAMBYA010000081.1 GCA_945872035.1 Rhizobium sp. Q54 | reverse complement strand
ATAGACGCCTGGTCGGGCAGCGCAACACGCGCCAGCGTCAACACGTCCACGCGATCGGCGCCGGCCTTGCGCAGCGCCCGGGCGCAGTGCGCGGCGGTGGCGCCGGTGGTCAGCACGTCATCGACCAGTACGATGCGGCGGCCCTTCAGGGTGCCCTCGTAACGCGCCGACACGGCAAAGGCTCCCCGAACATTGCTGGCACGCTCCTTACGGTTCATGACGCCCTGGCTGGGCGTGCGGCGTGTGCGGATGAGCAGATCGGGAACGAACGCCGGTCCGCCGGCCTTGGCGATGTGGCGGGCGAGGATGGCCGACTGGTTATAGCGGCGCGAGATAAGACGGGTCCAGTGCAGCGGGACCGGCGCGATGATGTCGGCGCCGTCGAGCAATTCGCGGCCGGCGCGCGCCATCCAGCGGGCGAAGACCGGCGCGGGATCGAGCCGGTCGCCATGCTTGAACTTCAGCACCAGACCGCGACTGAAATCGTCGTACAGCATCACCGCCCGAGCCCGGTCGAATGCCGGACGGTCGGTCAGGCATTGCAGGCAGAGCGCATCGCCCCCCAGGTCGAACTCCAGCGGCACGCCGCAACAGCTACAGTGCGGTGCACCGATGAAGCGGACCTGATTCCAGCACGCGGGACAGAGTTGGGCGTGCTCCTGGACGATGGCGGCACAGACGGGGCATTGCGGCGGAAACACCGCATCGAGCACGTGACGTCCGATCTGCGAAACACCCCTTAACATGCAGTCATGCTATCAGACTTTCCGGGTGACGCTAGGCATGCCATATAGCCTTCATGAGCACCGCCATGGAGATCTTTGATCGCCGCCTCGTGCGGCAGCGCCGTGACCAGAAGGCGGCCGGGTTCGCCGGGTTCGACTTCCTCAAGGCCGAGGTCGCCGACCGCATTGCCGACCGGCTGCTCGACATCAATCGCCAGTTCCCCGCCGCGCTCGACCTTGGTTGCCACACCGGCGCGCTGGGCCGCCTGCTGGCAGCACGGCCGGATGTGGAAACGCTGGTTTCTGTCGATCTGTCCCCCCGGATGGTGGCGCAGGCATCCGGGTCGCGGGTCGCCGCCGACGAGGAACTGCTGCCGTTCGCCGGGGAGGCGTTCAATCTGGCGGTGTCGGCGCTGTCGCTGCACTGGGTGAACGACCTGCCGGGCGCGCTGATCCAGCTCAACCGCGCCCTCAAGCCCGACGGCCTGTTCCTGGCCGCCATGCTGGGCGGCGACACGCTGACCGAACTGCGCCAGGCGATGATGCACGCCGAACTGGCCTTGGAACCGGGAGTGGCGCCGCGGGTTTCTCCCTTTGCCGATATCCGGGACGCTGGCGGCTTGCTGCAACGGGCGGGCTTCGCCCTGCCAGTGGCTGACGTCGAGAGGATCACCGTGGACTACGCGGACGCCTTCAGCCTGATGCGTGACCTGCGGGGAATGGCCGAAGCCAATGCGGTGATCGAGCGGCATAAGGCACCGTTGAAGCGGCGGACCCTGGTCGCGGCCATCGAGGCCTATCACGACCTGTATGCCCGCCCTGACGGCCGCATCCCGGCCACGTTCGACATCGTCTACCTGACCGGCTGGGCGCCGCACGAAAGTCAGCAGAAGCCACTGGCGCCCGGCAGTGCTACAATGCGGCTTGCCCAGGTCCTGGGCACCGAAGAACGCTCGACCGGGGAAAAAACCTCACCCCGGCCCAGGAAGCGCCCCTAACGGTACCGATGTACGTTTAGTAGCAACGACAAAGGGTTAGGTGCGACATGCATGGAAAGAAGATCAAGTCCTGGATCGCGATCGCGGACAGTGCCAAGGCGAGGATCTATTCGACTTCCGGTTCCGGACTGAAACTCGAGCTGGTGCATGAGCTTGATTCCGAGGCGGCCCGCCGGCTGACCCATGATCTCGTCACCGACAGGCCAGGCCGGAGTTTCTCCAGCGCCGGGCCCCGGCGGTCCAGCATGGAGTCCCACAGCAATCCGCAGAACGTCGAAAAATACAAGTTCGTCAAGGACCTGGTCGATTATCTCGACGCGGCCGCCCTGGACGGCAAGTTCGATGACCTGTTCCTCGTGGCCGCGCCGCGGACGCTGGGTGAAATCCGCAAGCTGTCCAACGGCCACATCGCCGCCCGCTTGCGCGCGGAGTTGAGCAAGGATCTCACCAACATTCCCGAAGCCGACCTGGCCAAGCACCTGGAGCCTCTCGATATCGGCAAACCGGCGCTGACCAGCTAGCGGCGCATCACGCCCGACGGCAGTGGGGACCAGACCACCGCGCGTATGCCGGCTTCGGCAAGCGCGCGGTTCGTCCACTGGTTGCATGTCATGAACATGCTGTAAACCCCTGCCCCTTCATAGAAATTGTCTCTGGCGCCGTAACCCTTTCCGGGCAATATCCGTACCGGGCCGGGTGCGAACCCCGCCCTGATGGCGCGAACGAGCCGCGCGTACTGTGCTTCCGATATGACGAGCCGGACCGCATCCCGGCGCGGGGACCTCAGTTCGCTGACATGCATCAGCGTCGGCCGCCACAGCAGCGAATTCACGCCGATGGTGACGCGAAAATCCGCCCAGGTCGGGGTCTTCAGGTAAAAATCCCGTTCGCCCCATCCGAACGCGAGATAGGTCGTGTCCGGCAACGTCACCAGCCCTTCCGTCCTCCAGTCCTTGAGGGTGTTGGCGACCGGTACGGCAAGGTCGACGTGGACGCCGTTCGAGGACAGGAATATCCCTATGCCGTCAGGTGTTTGCGTGAAACCCCTGTTGACCGGGACGAGCATCGCAACGGCGGCGACAAACCAGTAGAGCAACACGGCGCCGGCGATGCCGCCCAGCAGGCGGACAAGCCAGCGCCACGGCGTCACAACAGATCCCTCAGCATGGCCACCAGCGGCACGTCGGCGGGCGGCATGGGATAGTCCGACAGCCGGGCGGCGCGCACCCACTTCAGCGCCGTGTGCTCGCGGGGCATGGCGGTCCCCTCCCATTTGCGGCAGACGAACAGCGGCATCAGCAGGTGGAAGCTCTCGTAGGTGTGCGAGGCGAAGGTGAACGGCGCCAGGCAGCTCGCCCAGGTCTGGATGCCCAGTTCTTCCTCCAGCTCGCGGATCAGCGCCGCCTCGGGCGTTTCGCCGGGCTCGACCTTGCCGCCGGGGAATTCCCACAACCCGGCCATCGACTTGCCCTCGGGCCGCTGGGCGATCAGCACGCGGCCGTCCACATCCACCAGCGCCACCGCGGCGACCAGAACGATCGGTTTCGGCTCGCTCATGGGGCGAAGCTCCAGGAGTCGCGTTCCAGCCGGTAATGATGCACGTCGCCCTCGCCGTCACGCAGCCGGTAGCGGCGCATGCCCTTCCATTCGAAGCCGGCTTTCTCCAGCACCCGGCACGAGCGGTCGTTCCCCTGCATCACGCCGGCCCACAGATGGCGGAGTCCATAATGCAAGAAAGCACATTCGGAAATTCCCATAACCGCCTCCGTTGCATAGCCATTTCCCCAGAACCTCTGGCCCAGCCAGTAGCCGACCTCGTTGTCGTCGAAGCTCACGCCGACGCCGCCCATCACGGCCCCGTCCTCGCGCCGGATCACCACATAAGGGAGCCCGCGACGCCACCAGCGGATGCGCCGCGAGATGCCGAGCCAGTCGCGTGCATCCTTGTCGGTGTAGGGATAGGGCGCGCGCGACAGCCAGCGCGTCACTTCCCAGTCGCCGATCAGCGCGGGAATAAACGGCAGGTCAGAGCGCTTGTACGGCCTCAGCAGGAGACGGTCGGTCTCGATGCGGCGGCGTAAGGCGATCAACTGCGGTAGTCGGCGTTGATGGCGATGTAGCCGTGCGTCAGGTCGCAGGTCCACACCGTTGCCGTGCCATGCCCGACACCCAGGTCGACATCGATGTCGATGTCCCTGCCCTTCAGATGGCGGGTCAGCTGGTCCTCGTCATAGCCGGGCCGCACCCGGCCGTTCTCGGTCAGCACCTGGCCGCCGAAAGTGACCGTCAGGCGCTTCGCGTCGACCTGCTCGTAGGACTTGCCGACCGCCATGACGATACGGCCCCAGTTGGCGTCCTCGCCGGCGATGGCGGTCTTCACCAGCGGCGAGTTGGCGATCATCTTGGCCACACGCTTGGCCGCGGCCTCGTCCTCGGCTCCGCCCACCCTGACGGTGATGAATTTCTGCGCGCCCTCGCCGTCCCGCACGACCTGGCGGGCCAGGTCGCCCATCACAGCCTCCAGCTTGATCCTGAAGTCGGCCAGGGCCGGGTCATCCGCGTCGGTCACCGGCGCGTTGCCGGCGCCGCCGGTGGCGAACAGCAGCAGCGTGTCGGACGTCGAGGTGTCGCTGTCGACGGTGATGGCGTTGAAGCTGCGCTCGTTGACGTCGCGCAGCACCGCGTCCAGCGCCTCGCGGCCGATGGCAGCGTCGGTCGCCACATAGGCCAGCATGGTCGCCATGTTGGGCTCGATCATGCCCGAGCCCTTGGCGATGCCGTTGATGGTGACCGTCACGCCGCCGATGGAAGCGATGGCGGTTGCTCCCTTGGGAAAGGTGTCCGTGGTCATGATCCCGCGCGCGGCGGCTTCCCAGCTATCCTCGGACAGGGCGACGGACGGTAGCGCGTTCACGATCTTCTCGAAGGGCAACGGCACGCCGATCACGCCGGTCGAGGAGATCATGACGTCCTCGGCCGCACAGCCCAGCAGGCAGGCCGCCGCGCGCGCCGTCTCGGCCGACGCGTGATAGCCCTCGTCGCCGGTGAACACGTTGGAATTGCCGGCATTCACCACCAGAGCCCGCGAGCGGCCGCCCGACGCCATCAGCGCGTCGCGGCACCACAGGATCGGCGCACCCGGCGTCAGCGAGCGGGTGAACACGCCGGCGACAACGGTGCCCTCCGGGAAGGTGACCAACGTCACATCGGGCCGATCCTTGTACTTCACACCCGCCGCGATCGTGCCCAGGCGCACGCCGGCGATGGACGGCAGAGTCGGGAAACCCTCGGGGGCAAGCGGAGACAGGATCGTCTCGACCATTCGTGCAACTCCAGTATCGTGTTTGCCGTTTCGCGGTCCGGCGCCCGCTCTCAGCCGAAAAGCAGATCGTCGGGCTTGGCGATGGGCTGCTTCTTATCATAGGCCATCCAGCCTTTCACCAGCCGGACGATGTACCAGATGTAGACGGCGATGAGCACCAGAATGCCGAGGCCGAAAGCCGGCACCAGAATCCAGCCGATCGCGGCCCCCGCCAGCCAGAGCCAGAAGGTCCGGATAAGCCACGTGTCGTGACTTTCCTTCCAGGTCCCGGCGTCCTGGGGTCGCTGGATGTAGGCGATCACGACGCCGACAATCCCCGATACGCCGACCACGACGGCGGCCGCGTAGCAGATGTAGGCGACCAGGGTCATATCCGTCGAACTGGTGGCTTGAGGCGCGTTCAGATTGTCACTCATGTGTGGCTCCCTTGCCCCTTGTTGGACACGAACATTTTGCATGTATCCGTCGTTACCTTCAAATCCAGATAACCGGCCGGCATAGGGTTCATTGACATCACCCTATACCGGTCTTATGTGTCCCCGATGTGTGGGTCGCCCCTTCATTGGGCGAGAAAGCAGGGTTTTGCATGCTCGGAATAGGCAACTTCGCCAAGCGGCTCTTTGGCTCGGCCAATGATCGCATCGTCAAGGGGTATGCGCCGCGCGTGCAGGCGATCAACGCCCTCGAGCCGCAGATCAAGGCGCTGACCGACGAGCAGCTCCGGGCCAAGACCGCCGAGTTCCGCAAGCGCATCGACGATGGTGCGACCCTCGACAGCCTCCTTGTCGAGGCGTTCGCCGTGGTGCGCGAAGCCGCGTGGCGGGTATTGGGCCAGCGTCATTTCGACGTCCAGCTCATCGGCGGCATGGTGCTGCACGATGGCGGCATCGCCGAGATGCGCACCGGCGAGGGCAAGACGCTGGTATCGACGCTGGCGACCTACCTGAATGCCGTCGGCGGCAAGGGCGTCCATGTGGTGACCGTGAACGACTATCTGGCCAGCCGCGATTCCAAGTGGATGGGCCAGATCTTCAAATTCCTGGGCCTCGACGTCGGCTGCATCGTCCACGGACTTGACGACGACGAACGCCGCTACGCCTACTCCTGCGACATCACCTATGGCACCAACAACGAATTCGGCTTCGATTACCTGCGCGACAACATGAAGTTCTCGCTCGACGCCATGGTGCAGCGGGCGTTCAACTTCGCCATCGTCGACGAGGTCGACAGCATCCTGGTGGACGAGGCGCGCACGCCGCTGATCATCTCGGGGCCGACCGAGGACAATTCCGAGCTGTACCGGACGATCAACAAATACATCGACCAACTCACCGAAGAAGACATCGAGAAGGACGAGAAGGCCAAGACGGTGGTGCTGACCGAAGGCGGCACCGAGCACATGGAGCAGATCCTGAAGCAGGCCGGCCTGATCGAGGGCGGCAGCCTGTACGACATCGAGAACGTGTCGATCGTGCACCATGTGAACCAGGCGCTGCGCGCCCACAAGATGTTCACCCGCGACGTGGACTACATCGTCAAGGACGACAAGGTCATCATCATCGACGAGTTCACCGGACGCATGATGGAAGGCCGCCGGTTTTCCGAAGGCCTGCACCAGGCGCTGGAGGCCAAGGAAAAGGTCCGGATCCAGAACGAGAACCAGACGCTGGCCTCGATCACCTTCCAGAACTACTTCCGGCTCTATCCCAAGCTCTCAGGCATGACCGGCACGGCATCGACCGAAGCGGCGGAGTTCGCCGACATCTACCGGTTGAACGTGGTGGAGATACCCACCAACGTTCCGGTGCAGCGCATCGACGAGAATGACGAGGTCTACCGGACGGCGCGCGAGAAGCACGACGCGATCATCACCCAGATCGAGGAATGCACCAAACGCGGGCAGCCGGTGCTCGTCGGCACCGTCAGCATCGAGAAGTCCGAGCTGCTGTCCGAACTGCTGAAAAAGCGCAAGATCACCCACAACGTGCTCAATGCCCGCTACCACGAGCAGGAAGCCTACATCATCGCCCAGGCCGGACGGGCGAACGGCGTCACCATCGCCACCAACATGGCCGGCCGCGGCACCGATATCCAGCTGGGCGGCAACATCGAGATGCGCATCGCCGCCGAGCTGGAGGGTGTCGAGGACGAAGCCGAGCGCAAGCGGCTGACCGACTCGATCACCGCCGAGATGATGGAAGAGCGGGCCCGGGTGAAGGCATCCGGCGGACTCTACGTCATCGGCACCGAGCGTCACGAGAGCCGGCGCATCGACAACCAGTTGCGCGGCCGTTCGGGCCGCCAGGGCGATCCCGGTCATTCGAAGTTCTACCTGTCGCTGGAAGACGACCTGATGCGCATCTTCGGGTCCGAGCGCATGGACAGCATGCTGGTGCGCCTCGGCCTGGAAGACGGCGAGGCGATCACCCATCCGTGGATCAACAAGGCGCTCGAGAAGGCGCAGATGAAGGTCGAGGCGCGCAACTTCGACATCCGCAAGAACCTTCTCAAGTATGACGACGTCATGAACGACCAGCGCAAGGCGATCTACGAGCAGCGCCGCGAGCTGATGGAATCCGAGGACGTCTCCGAGACCATCGCCGACATGCGCGAGGACACACTGCTGCAGGTGTTGCACCAGCACATCCCGCCGCGCTCGTTCCCCGAGCAGTGGGACACGGAAGGCCTGCGGGTGGAGTTCCACCGCGTCTTCAACATCGAGCCGCCGATTGCCGAGTGGCTCCAGGAAGACGGGATCGGCGAGGTCGAGATCGGCGAGCGGCTGCAGAAGCTGGTCGACGCCTTCATGGCCGAACGGGCAGAACGGTTTGGCCCCAAGGCCATGAACTGGCTGGAAAAGAACATGCTGCTGCAAACAGTTGACAGCCAGTGGAAGGACCACCTGCTGCAACTGGACCATTTGCGCCAGACCGTGACCCTGCGCGCCTACGGCCAGCGCGACCCGCTCAACGAGTACAAGAGCGAGGCATTCGATATGTTCGAGGCCATGATGGGCCGCGTCCGCACGGATACTACGCTGCTGATGTCGCATGTGGAGTTGAGGTTCGAGGAGCCGCCGGCCGAGGACTACCGGGAGCCGCCGCGCGGCCAGCCCACCCATCTTGATCCTGTGACGGGCGAGAACGAAATGGCGCTCGATGCGCTGCGCAACGTGCGCGCGGCCAACAAGAGCGATCCGGACACCTGGGGACGCGTGGCACGCAACTCGCCCTGCCCCTGCGGCTCAGGCAAGAAGTACAAACACTGCCACGGCGCGCTGGCCAACGCCTAGATCACTGGATCGGGCGGACCCTTGAGCTCGACCACGTTGCCCTCCGGATCGCTGGTGTAGATCGATGGGCCATAGCCCTCGGCGCCGTAGCGCGTGCCCGTCTCACCTACAGTCACGCCGGCTGCCACCAGATGGGCGAGGATCGCGGCCTCGTCCCACGGATCGATCCGCAGGCAGAAGTGATCCATGTTGCGGGCGGCCACATCCGGCGCGCCGCCGCCCTTGAGCCCCAACGGGCCATCGACGTCGACCAGGTCGATCAGCGATCCGCCGGCCCGTATCTGGATCAGGCCGAATGCCGGCTGTTC
>CAMBYA010000080.1 GCA_945872035.1 Rhizobium sp. Q54 | reverse complement strand
GTCGGCGCCGACGGCCATGCCGCGCTGCACCGCCGGGCGCTCGCTCAGCTCGTCGAACCAGCGCTTGAAATACTTGAAGTCGCCCAGGTCCTGGCGGTGGAACTTCCAGTTCACCGTCCACGGATAGGCGGCCATGTCGGCGATGGTGTATTCGTCACCGGCCAGATAGCGGCGGTCGTACAGCCGCTTGTTCAGCACGCCGTAAAGCCGGTTGGCCTCGTCGGTGAAGCGGCGCAGGGCGAACGACTGGTCGCCATTCTTGTCTCCGGCGCGGATGAACGTCCCCAGCTCGCCCAGCTTCGGCCCCTGGTTCGCCATCTGCCAGAACACCCACTGCACCACGTCGTACTTCGTGCGCAGGTCCTGCGGCCAGAACCGGCCGAATTTTTCCGCCAGGTAGAGCAGGATGGCGCCGGATTCGAACACGCTGAGCGGATCGCCGCCTCCCGCGGGCGCGTCGTCGACCAGGGTCGGCATGCGGTGGTTGGGATTAATCGCCAGGAACTCGGGCTTGAACTGGTCTCCCGCGCCGATGTTGCACGGGATGACGGTGTATTCGACCCCGGCTTCCTCGAGGAAGATGGTGACTTTCTTGCCGTTCGGGGTCGGCCAGTAGTGGAGATTGATCATCGGATTTCCCTCGCTGTGAACTGTTTCCCAAGGCGGCGGCGCGAAGCCTAAACCTTGGGCGCGCGCTCGGCCAGCGTCGCGTAAAGCGCGAGGGCCGGGCCGGCGCTGGAACCAGGAAAATTGTATCTGAACCCGGTTTGTGCCAAATTATCCATCTATGCCATAAAGCTCAGTCATGCCATGAAAAATATTCGTGTCAAAGTATCGGCGTCGGGAAGGGTCAGCATTCCGGCCGAGGTCCGACGCGCCATGGGGTTGGACGGCGGCGGCACGGTAATCATGGAAATGGATGGAAACGATCTTCGCATCCGTACGCTGCGCGAGGGAGTCGCACGGGCGCAGGCGCTGGTTCGCCAGCTGGCCGGCGACAGCACGGACCTGTGGTCCGACGAACTGATCGCCGAGCGTCGGCGCGAGGCGGCGAAGGAATGACGGGCGTCGTGCTGGATGCATCGGCGCTGGTGGCGCTGCTGCGACAAGAGCCTGGTTGGGAAAAGGTTGAGGCGATGCTTGAGGGTGCCGTCATCTCGACGGTCAATCTCGCCGAGGTCGTCGGGTTTCTCACACGCAAGGGCGCCACGGAGGAAACGATCCGCGCGGTGCTCACGCGGGTCGCCATCGAGCGGGCGGACTTCGATGACCAGCTTGCCCTCCATGCCGGTTTGCTCGAGCCGCTGACGCGAGCCGCCGGTCTGTCGCTGGGGGACCGCGCGTGCCTTGCCCTCGCAGACAGGCTGGGCCTGCCCGCCATTACGACGGACCGTGCCTGGGCGGGCGTCGCCGAGTCAGTCGGCGTGCCGGTTCATGTCATTCGATAGATCGCTGCCTACGCCTTCATCGGCGGGATCCGTCCCGATGCGTGGGCTTCGCTGGGGCGCTTGACGCTCACCAGGCGGCCGTCGCGCTGCATGCGGCGGCCGGCGTCTTGCCAGAACGGCAGGCGCGCGGTCTCCTGCTCCCAGCGCAGCACCGAGGCTTCGCTGCACCAGCGCTGCAGGTGCGGCATGGCGTTCTTGTGCGCGGCGGCCGTCATGAAGTCCCGCAGCGCCGCCTCGTCGCGCCAGGCCGACTTGGTCCAGAACGTCATGCCCGCGTCGCGGAACACCTCGACCCCCAGATTGCCGGGCGCGGCGCGGGCCTGGCGGGTGATCTTCACCGAGTGCAGCAGGAAGTCCGGCAGGAACCGCCAGGACCTAACGCGCAATCGTGTGATCGAGATGACCGCCATCGGTGTTCCTCAGGGAAGTGCCGGGAAGATATATGCAACTTCCTTTATGACACCAGCAATAACGGCAGCGGGCGGTGCGCGGTTTCAAACGCCTGCTGCACCTGGCGCGAGGCGGCCGCGTCGCGGCCCATGACGAGGAGGCCGGGTCCCAGCCTGGCCAGTTCCGCCGCCAGCGCGGCGCCGTCCGGATCGGAGAACTGCAGCAGCCGGGTCGGCAGCCCGCGCCGCGACAGCCAGTCGGTGGCGCGGCGGCGCGCGCGGGCGTCCATCCCGTGGGGCAGCACCACCGCCAGTTCCTTGCCGAACGCCGCCGCCACTTCCCGCGCCGCGCCCAGCATGCCCGTGTCGCCTTCGAACAGGGCGATCACCGGCCGGTCGCGGCCCCTACCCTGGCTATCGAGCCCGTCGCCCAGCAGCAGCAGCGAGCAGGGCATGGCGCCGACCGCGTCGCTGACGTGCCGGGCGGTGCGCGAGCAGATCGCCAGCAGGTCGCCCTGCAGCGCCTCGCTGGCAGCCACCTGCTCGGTATGCCCGGTCGTGGTGCGGAACGACCAGCGCACGCCCGACGCGGCGCGGGCGAGCGCCGCCTCGGCCTGGTGCGCCAGCCGGTCCAGGCGGTGGTCGAGCATGGTCCTGTCGATCACCCGGGTGACGCCGGCCCGGCTGGTCACCACCGCGCCGAACGGCAGCGAGACCATGTTCATCATGTCGCTGGTCTTGACGAACAGCGCGACCAGCTCGGCTTCGTAGGCGCGGGCCAGCCGCACGGCCGTGTCGATGGCCTCGCCGCCCAGTGATTCGGCCTCGATGGTCAGCACCACGCGGCTGACCACATGCCGCTTCCGGCCGGCCTTGCGGTCGATGACGTGTTCAGTGGAGACAGGCGCGCCGGTCATGCGTCGCCTTCCCAGCGCGGCGGCTGGCCGAAGCGCTGCCGTGCCTGGGCGAAGCCGTGCAGCCGGTCGGCGACGCGGGCGTTGATGGTGCCCGGCGGGAACACGCCGTTCGAATCGGCCTTGCCGGCGGCCACGCCGGTCAGGATCTCGATGCCCTGGTCGATGGACGAGACCGCGTGGATGTGGAATTTCTTCGCTTCGACCGCGTCGACCACCCGGTGGTGCAGCATCAGGTGCTTGACGTTGGCGGTGGGGATCAGCACGCCCTGCTTGCCAGAGAGACCCCGCTTCTCGCACAGGTCGAAGAAGCCCTCGACCTTCTCGTTGACGCCGCCGATGGCCTGCACCTGGCCGCGCTGGTTGACCGAGCCGGTGACCGCGAAATGCTGGAAGATCGGCGCCTCGGCCAGCGCCGACAACAGGGCGTAAAGCTCGGCCGACGAGGCGCTGTCGCCGTCGACGCCGCCATAGGACTGCTCGAACACCAGGCTGGCCGACAGCGACAGCGGCATGTCCTGGGAATATTGCGCGCCCAGATAGCCGGACAGGATCAGCACGCCCTTGGAATGCAGCGGCCCGCCCAGCGCCACGGTACGCTCGATGTCGAGCACGTCGCCGCGCCCCAGCCAGACGCGGGCGGTGATCCGGCTCGGCTTGCCGAACATGGCCTGGCCGATGGTGTAGACCGACAGGCCGTTGATCTGGCCGGTAACGGCGCCCGCGGTATCGATCAGCATGGTCTGGCGGACGATCTCGGCCTGCATCCGCTCGGAAATGCGGCTGACCCGGCGGCGCCTTGCATCGATGGCCTCGTCCACGTCGGCGGCCATCACCACGTCGCGGCCGGTCTTGCCGGCCAGGTAGTCGGCCTCGCGCATCACGTCGGTGAGGTGCTCCACATTGGCCGACAGCCGCTCGGAATCCTCCTCCTGGCGCGACATCTCGTCGATCAGCCGGGCGACGGCACCGCGGTGGAATGGTTTCAGGTCATCGCTCCGCGCCCGCGCCGCGATCAGCCGCGCCATCTTCCGGACGGTCTCGTCGTCGCGCACCACCCGCTCGTCGAAGTCGGCCATCACCTTGAACAGGCCGGGGAAGTCGGGATCGTAGGCGTGCAGCGGATAGTAGATGTTGCCCTCGCCCAGCAGCACGATCTTCACCTTCAGCGGGATCGCTTCGGGCTCCAGCATGGTGGTGACCGGCAGGCCCATGGCGCCGAATATCGGCTCGCTGCGGATCTCGTTCGCCCGGACCGCGCGCTTCAGCGCCTCCCAGGCCATCGGCTGCATCAGCACCTTGCGGGCGTCGAGCAGCAGGTAGCCGCCATTCGCCCGGTGCAGCGCGCCGGCGCGGATCATGCCGAAATCGGTGACCAGCGTGCCCATCTCCACCCGCTGCTCGATCCGGCCGATCAGGCGCTCATAGGTCGGCTCGTCCTCGTAGACCACGGGCGCCGGCCCGCCCTCCTTGTGCTCGACGATCAGATTGACCAGGTAGCGGCGGAAGTAGATCTCCGGCCCCGGACTCCTGCCCGGGCCCTTGTCCTCCTCGGCCGGCTTCTGCGCCTTCAGGAACAGGTCGACGCTGTCCTTCAGGTCGGCGTGGACCCGCTCCAGGTGGTCGGCGACCTCCTCGAGATCGGCGTAGCGTTCCTGCACGGCGCGGACCAGGCCGGCGGTGGCGAATTCGGCGGTCTCCTGGTTCACCGCCTCGATGCGCTCGCGCACCTCCTGCAGCACCGCCGGCATCCCCTGCATGGCGATGCGCAGTCCTTCCTGCAGCGCCCTGATGTCCTCCTCGATGCGCTTGCGCTCGTCCTCGGGGAGCTTGTTGAAATTCTCCGGGTCCATCACCTTGCCGCCGTCCAGCGGCGCGAAGCCCATGCCCATGGGCGTGTTCAGCAGGGTGATGTGCTTTTCGCCCGCTTCGGCGCGCAGCGCCTCCAGCGCGGCGTTCTGGCGGCGCTCGACCTCGTCCTGGATGGCCTGGACGGCGTTGCGGTAGTCCTCGCTGGTGAACGCGTTGGTCAGCGCCGCGCGCACGTCGCGCACCAGCTGCTCCATGGCCTCGGCGAACGCCGCGCCGCGCCCGGCTGGCAGCGACAGCGCGTTGGGCCGGCGCTCGTCCTCGAAATTGTAGACATAGGCCCAGTCGCGCTCGGCGTGCCGCGTCGACGCCGCCTGCTCCACCAGGCCACGCACCAGCCGGTACTTGCCGGTGCCGCGCGGGCCGACGGCGAACAGATTGTAGCCGGGCTTGTCCATGCCCAGCGCGAACTCGATGGCCTCGATCGCGCGCTGCTGGCCGATGACGCCGTTGGCCTCTGTGATCTCGGCGGTGGTCTCGAACCCCAGCGTGCTCGCGTCGCAGTGCCCGCACAGCGCGCTGGCGGGCAACGGCAGGTGGACGGGCGCGTCGGCGGCGGCGGGTTTCTTCTTGGGCATGCGGCTTCTCCCCCGGGGAAAATAGGGTGGATGACCTGAAAAGTCTTGATTGAACGCGCGGGGATGCGAGAAACGGCGCTGGTTCCGCACCGTTCCGAGGCTCCCATGCCACCGAAAATCTCCAAGCGCAGCGACATCCCCGCGTTCCGCGTCATGGACGTGATGACGGCGGCCGCCGCGCTGGAGGCGCAGGGGCGGCACATCATCCACATGGAGGTGGGCGAGCCGGGCACGCCGACGCCCGAGCGGGTGATCGACGCGGCCGAGCGCACCATGCGTGCGGGCCGCGGCGGCTATACGGTCGCGCTGGGCATCACGCCGCTGCGGGAGCGCATCGCCCGGCACTATGGCGAGGCCTATGGCGCCGACGTGGACCCGAAGCGGGTGATCGTCACCACCGGCTCGTCGGCGGCGTTCACCCTGGCGTTCACCGCCTGCTTCGACATCGGCGACCGCATGGCGATCGGCCGGCCGTGCTATCCGCCCTATGAGCGGATCATGCGGACGCTGGGCATCGAGGCGGTGGAGCTGCGCACCACGCTGGCCGACAATTTCCAGCCGACGCCGGCGCACCTGGCGTTCGTCGACCGGCTCGACGGCCTGCTGGTCGCCAGCCCGTCCAACCCGACGGGCACCATGATCGACGCCGAACGCATGGCGACGCTGGGCGCGGCATGCCAGGAACGCGGCATCCGGCTGATCTCGGACGAGATCTATCACCGCATGGTGTTCGCCGAACCTGACTCTGGGGGCGACGAGGTGACGGCGCTGTCGTTCAACCCGGACGCGGTCGTCATCAACAGCTTCTCGAAATATTACTGCATGACCGGCTGGCGGATCGGCTGGATGGTGGTGCCCGAGGCGCTGGTCCGGCCGGTCGAGCGGCTGGCGCAGAACCTGTTCATCTCGCCGCCCACGGTGGCCCAGCACGCGGCGCTGGCCGCGTTCGAGTGCACCGAGGAACTGGACCTGCGCGTCGCCCGCTACAAGGCCAACCGCGACCTGCTGCTGGCCGAACTGGAGCCCTTGGGCCTGCGCTTCGCCAACCCGCAGGGCGCGTTCTACCTCTATGCCGACGTGTCGCGCTTCACCAATGACAGCGCCGCGTTCTGCCGCGCCATGCTGGAAGGCGCCGGCGTCGCCACGGTGCCGGGCACCGATTTCGACGAGGTCGACGGGGACCGGTTCATCCGGATGTGCTTCGCGGGCACCGGCGAGGACATGGCGGAGGCCGCGCGGCGGCTGAAGGACTGGCTGCCGGGACAGGTTTCTTAACTATCTCAACCCCTTGGACCGTCATCTCCGTATGCGCGCATGGGCGCCAACTTAGCGGTCACGTTCTCTGAGGTTGTCATCCCCGACGTTAGTCGAGCCCGCGAACCGGCAGGTTCGCGGTTGCGAGACTTGCGATCGGGGATCCATGTCTCCACGTGAAAGTTGCGAGCCTCGGGCGACATAGGCCCCCGCTCGCGCTGCGCTTGGCGGGGGTGACAATTTTGAAGGAGGACGCGCGTTAAGTTGACGCCGATACGCGCGTGCGCGGGAATGACGATTGAGGGAGGGGGACGCGCGAGCCCAACTCACAAAAAGAAAACGGCCTCCCGCCCGTACGCGGGAAGCCGTATTCCTCAGGAGACCTCAGGCGGCCCAGGCCGTCGGCATGTCCGGGGCGCGCATGATGCGCTTCAATTTCTCGAAGGCACGCACCTCGATCTGCCTGACACGCTCGCGCGAGATGCCGTGTTCCTGCGACAGGGCGTCCAGGGTCGGCGGATCGTCGCGCAGTCTGCGATTGATCAGGATATGCTGCTCACGCTGGTCGAGATGCGTCAGGCACCGCGTCATCAGCGCGCGGCGCCTGGCCATCTGGTCGTTCTCGATCAGCGAGTCCTCCTGCGAGGCTTCGCCATCTTCCAGCCAGTCCTGCCATTCCGTGTCGTCCTCGTCCGAGATCGTCACGTTCAGCGACTGGTCGCGGCCGAACAGCCGCTGGTTCATGGAGATAACGTCCTCCTCGCTCACCTGGAGCTGGTGGGCGATGAACGCAACCTGCACCGGCGTCAGCGTGTCTTCCTCGATGGCGCGCAGATTGGTCTTCAGCCGGCGCAGGTTGAAGAACAGCTTCTTCTGCGCCGAGGTGGTGCCCAGCTTCACCATGGACCACGACCGCAGGACGTATTCCTGGATCGTCGCCCGGATCCACCACAGCGCGTAGGTGGACAGGCGGAAACCGCGCTCCGGCTCGAAACGGTCGATGGCCTGCATCAGGCCCACATTGCCCTCGGCGACCAGCTCGCCCAGCGGCAAGCCATAGCCCCGGAAGCTCTTGGCCACCTTCACGACAAGGCGAAGATGGCTGCCGACCAGCTGCTCGGCGGCATGCGGGCACCGCCGCTGCTGCCAGGCCAAGGCCAGTGTCTGTTCCGTGTTGGCGTCCAGAACCGAATAGCGCCGCATCTCCTTGAGGAAGCGACCCAGATTCTCATCCGCGACAAAAGTTGCTCTCGACATCGTCACCCCGACAGATCATGGAACCTAGGGTTTCGTGCCCTCGTCACGATGAACAATGGTGCCGGATAGATGAACGCCGCCTGAACATGAACGGTTCCCGGCGTTCAGGTTCCACTTTAAGAGCGTGTTTGAGAAGGGTGTTTGGTCATGGCCAGCGCCGTAGCAGTGTCGCGGATGCAGCGATGGTGATGAGGGTTTCGGCAACGTCTGTAAGCTGCTCGTAATCCCGCACGAGACGGCGGTTCTTGAAGATCCAGGCGAATGTGCGCTCGACGACCCATCGACGCGGGAGAACCTCGAAGCCTTTGGCGTGAGCGCCGCGCCTGATGATCTCCAGGGTGATGTGGGTTTTGTTGCTGGCCCACGTCACGAGACGCCCGGCGTAGCCCCCATCGGCAAACACCCGCGAGACGAGCGGGTAACGGCTGCGAGAGGCCTTCAGGGGAAGCTTGCCACCGTCACGATCCTGCACGTCGGCCCCATGGACGCGAACGGCGAGCAGTCTTCCCTCGGTGTCGGTCAGGATATGCCGCTTGCGCCCGGTGATCTTCTTGCCCGCATCGTAACCTTTTGCGCCCCCTTTTGATCGGCGGTGCGGACCGACTGGCTGTCCAGGATCGCCGCTGAAGGTGATGGCTCCCGGCCCTGCCGCTCGCGGTCGGTCAGTACCAGCGTATGGTGGACATGCTCCCACACGCCCTCTCGCTGCCAGCGCCGCAGATAGTAGTAGACCGTCTGCCAGGGCGGCAGATCATGCGGCAACAGTCGCCACGCAGCCCCAGCACGCAGGAAGTATAGGATCGCGTTCACCAACTCCCGCGCCGGCGCCTTCCTGGGCCGTCCGCCCGGCCGCGCCTCAGGGATCAGCGGCTCGATAAACGCCCATTGGCTGTCTGTGAGATCGGTGGCGTAGCGCCGTCTTGAAGGCGGCTTCTTCCTCGGCATCGGGTGTCGGCTCTCGTCGTGAATCCGACCCCCTATGAATCACACAATCGACGCCTCGGGAATCCTTCTCAAACACGCTCTAAGAGAGGATGGCATAGTGTTTTTTCTCCTGGGGACGAAGCAGCCTTCTTTCATTGGCTTGAGAGCATCGAATCTGTAAAAACGATTAAAGGATCTGGGTCTTTTTTAGAGGTAGAGCTGACAACGCCTGTTCATAGAGACGCC
>CAMBYA010000079.1 GCA_945872035.1 Rhizobium sp. Q54 | reverse complement strand
CTGCGGGTCTCGGTGCTCGACGGCTGGTTCAGGGACACGGCAGGCCCACAAGCGCTGGACGCGGTGGCGACGGTCGCGCGGGCGCTGCAGGCCGGCCCGGACACCACCCTCGCCAACGCGGCCGAAGCGCGCGCCGCCGCGTTCTGTATCACCGCCGCCTCGGGCGCCGACCTGCACATGGAGAACCTGAAAAAGCGTCAGGCCGACTTCGACCCCGCGGTGCGCGACCGGCTGCTGGCCGGCGCGTTGCTGCCGGCGTCGGTGCTGGTGCATGCCCACCGTCTGCGCCGCTGGTTCCGCGACCAGGTGGCCGAGGCGTTCCGGCACGCCGACATCCTGATCGCGCCATCGACGCCCTGCCCGGCGCCGCTGATCGGCCAGCCCACCATAAGACTGGGCGCCGAGGAGGTGCCGACCCGGCCCAATATCGGCGTCTATACCCAGCCCATCAGCTTCATCGGCCTTCCCGTCGTGGGTGTTCCGGTGCATGGAAGCGAGGCCCTGCCGATCGGCGTCCAGATCATCGCGCCGCCCTGGCAGGAACAACTGGCGCTACGCGTCGCCGCCCATTTGGAGCGGATCGGCGTCGTCGGCGCACCGATCGCGGAGGCCCCATGACCTTGACCGCCACGCTGACCGTGAACGACCCCGAGGTCGTCGCCGAGGTGACCGCCATGTTCCGGCGCTATGAACAGGCGCTGATGGACAACGACACGGATGCGCTCACCGGCATGTTCTGGAAGTCGCCGGAGACGCTGCGCTACGGCGTGGGCGAGATCCTCTATGGCTACGACGCCATCGCCACCTTCCGGGCCAACCGCCAGGGCGGCGCACCCAGGCGCAGCCTGGGCAAGACCTGCATCACCACCTTCGGCCGCGACTACGGCATCGCCAACACCGAGTTCCAGCGGATCAATACGGACCGGCTTGGCCGACAGAGCCAGACCTGGGTAAGGTTTCCGGAAGGCTGGCGGATCGTGGCGGCTCATGTGTCGCTACAAGGCGACGCAAGCTAGTACTTGAACCGCCAGGACGTCTCGCCGGCGATGCGCAGGTGCTCGCGCATGGCCTCGGCGGCCTCGTCACCGTCGCCGGCGACGATGGCCTCGACCACGCGGGCGTGTTCCTCGAACGAGGCGCTGAGCCGCCCATCCGCCGCGAGGCGGGACATGCGGTAGGGCGCCAGGCGCTGGCGCAGCGTCACCACCAGCGCCACCAGTTCATCATTGAGCGCGCCAGCCCAGATCAGCTCGTGCAAATCGCCGTTCACCGCCTCGAAGCCGGGCCGATCGTCCACGGGGACCACCTCGAGCACCCGCAGATGCGCCTGCATCAGACGCTTCTTGTCCTTGATAGGCATGCGCTGGGCGGCAAGACGCGCACAGGAGGCCTCCAGTTCGACCAGGGTCTCGAACAGGGCGGCGATCCGCTCGCCAGGCATGGCCGCGACGACGACTCCGCGATTGGGCCGACGCTGCACCAGACCGACGATCTCGAGCTGCCGCAGTGCCTCGCGGACAGGCGTGCGCGAAACGCCGTATCTTTCGGCAAGCCCGGCCTCTTCCAGCCGAACGCCCGGCAGCAGGCGCCGCTCGACGATCTCGGCGGTGAGCCGCTGGATCAAGTCGGAGACGGTCGAGCCACGTACGGCCTGCACGCTCTCGTCGCGTCCGCCAGCCGTCCGACTCTTGTTCATGTTTGCATTAACCCGTTGACTGGACATGACCTGGATGCACAGCCCGCCTCCCTCCACCGATTGTATCGGTAAGCCAGCACGGTGGGTAGTGCCTGTGAACGCCTCGTGATCTTTGGATTCATCCGATGATTGCCCGTTTTTCAGACAATATTCTCATGTGCACAAAAGTCGGGCATTCTTGCCGCGTTTATTGCCAATACTTCACCTAACCTCCGGGTTTTCTTGAACTTCATGGCTGCATTGCGTTTCCCGCAATTCAACAAACCTCCAATCAAATAACGCTCTTGCCGCCTCCATCCGTCACCAACCCCACTCCGCGGCGGAACTGGCACACCCGTTTCATATACAATTATGCATGCAATCTTGTGTCCTATTTTGCATGCGAAATGGACGATGTGGCGATCGGCGTGGTGCCGGAGGCCCAGTAGCGCAGGAGATGACCCAATGAACAGATGGCTGGCGGGATTCATGGCGGCTCTGGCGATGATGACAGGCTCGACTGCGGCGCGGGCAGACGGGCTGGATATTCATGGCTTCCTCGACGTATCGGTGAAGAACGCCTACATCACCCCGCGCGGCTTAATGGTGGTCAATGACGGCGTCACCATCCAGGTGCTGAACGGCCTCGTCCTTGGTCTTCACAACGCACCGGAGGAGACGCTAAGCGGCGTGTCCATGGTGTTCGGCACATGGAGCAACATCGCCACCGCCCAGAAGGATCCCACGGTCGGAGCATTCAACGAGTTCGACTGGTTCGTCGGCCTCAACTTCCAGCTCGCCAAACGCTGGACGCTCGGCGCGCAATATGTCGAATTCATCAGCCCACCCAACAACTTCAAGACCGAGCGCAACCTCGAATTCTCGCTTAACTACGACGATGCCGTCAAAGACCGCTCCTGGTCGATCCAGCCCTATGTGAAATTCTTCTGGGCCATCTCGGGCGATTCCACCGTCGTCACCGGCAAGCCCGGCGACACCTTCGACGTCGAGATCGGCATGAAGCCCAACATCGGCTTCAACATGTTCGGCACCACCGCCAACCTCAGCGCACCGACCTGGATCACGGTCGGCCCCAAGGCCTATTGGGGCGGCACCGAGAATGTCGGCGTGTTCAGCACCGGCCTGAGCCTGAAGCTGCCGCTGACTTTCATCCCGCAGCGTCTGGGTAACTGGTACACGGCCATTGGCGTCCAGTACTACGCCTTCCTCAACGAACAGCTGCGCGTCGCGCAGACCCTGATCGGCACCGCCGACCCGACGGGCGACGGCCACAAGGATTACGTGGTCGGCTCGTTCAGCATCGGCATGGGGTTCTGACCATGCGGCGCGAAAATTGCACAGACCCTTCTGATGAGACGGCGGCGACGGCCGCCGCGTCCCACAGCCCCCGGACAGGAGGAGAGCCCATGTTGAGCATCGACGCGGACCCCTATGACTTCGAGTTCGACCCGGAGACCACGGCGCTGGTGATCATCGACATGCAGCGCGATTTCCTGGAGCCGGGCGGCTTCGGCGAAGCGCTCGGCAACGACGTGTCGCTGCTGCGCCGGACCATCGAGCCGACGAAGGCACTGCTGGCGGCGTTCCGGGCGGCCGGCATGATGGTGATCCACACCCGCGAGGGCCACGAACCCGAACTCAGCGACCTGACGCCGGCCAAGAAACGCCGCGGCCGGTTCCCGGTGACCATCGGCGATGCCGGCCCCATGGGCCGGATCCTGGTCCGCGGCGAGACCGGCCACGACATCATTCCCGAGCTCTATCCCATGGAGGGCGAGCCGGTGATCGACAAACCCGGCAAAGGCGCGTTCCACGCCACCGACCTCGAGGAGATCCTGCGCAACCGGGGCATGGAGAAGCTCGTCGTCTGCGGCGTCACCACCGAGGTGTGCGTCCATACCACCGTGCGCGAAGCCAATGACCGCGGCTTCGACTGCCTGGTCGTCGAGGACTGCTGCGGCTCGTACTTCCCGGAATTCCAGGAAATGGGGCTCCGCATGATCAAGGCGCAGGGCGGCATCTTCGGCTGGGTGGCCAGTTCGCCCGCCGTCATCGCCGCCATCGCCTGACCGGTTACACGCACGTCTGAGCCGTTTCGAGCAACAAGGAGAGGGAACATGTCTACGACGACCATGGGCGCCGGCTATAAGCCGAAATGGTGGGTATCGGGCGACTGGAACGGCTTCTTCGGGCTGTTCACCAACGTGGTGCTCAACGTCATCGTCCTGACCGGCCTTTGCCTGGGCGTGGTCAAGCTGCCCGAGGATATCGTCTTCGGGCGCATCCTGCCGGCGCTGGGCATCGCGCTGCCGATCGGCAACCTGTTCTACGCCTGGCTCGCCTACCGGCTGGCGCAAAAGAGCGGCCGCTCCGACGTCACCGCCCTGCCCTACGGACCCAGCGTCCCGCACATGTTCATCGTCGTGTTCCTGATCATGCTGCCGGTCTACCTGAAGACGGGCGATCCCATCCTCGCCTGGGAAGCGGGCCTGGCCTGGGCGTTCGTCATCGGCGTGATCGTGCTGCTGGGCGCCTTCGTCGGCCCGGCGGTGCGCAAGTGGACGCCGCGCGCCGCCATGCTGGGAACGCTTGCCGGCATCTCCATCGCCTTCATTTCCATGCGGCCTGCCTTCCAGACCTGGGAGACGCCGTGGCTCGGCTTCCTGACCCTGGCGATCATCCTGGGCTGCTGGACCGCCAACGTGAAGCTGCCGCTCAACTCGCCGGCCGGCCTCGTCGCCGTGGTGCTCGGCACCCTGCTGGCCTGGGCGGCGACCATCTCGGGCGTGCAGCAGATCATGGAACCCTCGGCCGTCGGCGCATCACTTGCGCAGTTCAGCGTCCATCCACCGATCCCGTCGAGCGCCTTCCTGACCGGTCTTTCCGATATCGGACCGTTGCTGGTCACCGCCGTTCCGCTCGGCATCTACAATTTCACCGAGGCCATGAACAACGTGGAAAGCGCCTCCGCCGCGGGCGACGACTACAACCTGCGCAAGGTGCTGGTCGCCGACGGCCTTGGCGCCATGGTTGGCGCCGCGCTTGGCAGCCCGTTCCCGCCGGCGGTCTAGATCGGCCATCCCGGCTGGAAGGCGGTCGGCGGCCGCATCGGCTATTCGCTGGCAACCGGCGTGGTGATCGCGCTGGTCTGTTTCCTGGGCCTGACCGCGCTGCTGCTGGCGGTGGTGCCGCTGGTGGTGATCGTGCCGATCCTGCTCTATATCGGTCTCGTTATCGGCGCCCAGTCGTTCCAGGCGGTGCCCTCGGCGCACGCGCCGGCCGTCGTGCTCGCCATTCTGCCCAACATCGCCGCCTGGGCGCAGAACCAGATCGACGGCGCGCTCAATGCCGCCGGCACCACGGCGGCGGCGGTCGGCATGGACAAGTTGGCGGCATCGGGGGTGATCTATCACGGCATGGAACTGCTGGGCGGCGGCGCGGTGCTGGCGGGCATGGTGCTGGGCGCGATCGCCGCGTTCATCATCGACCGCAAGTTCATCCATGCGGCCTCCTACTCGATGGCGGGAGCCGCCCTCGCCTATTTCGGCTTCATCAATGGCACCGCGCTGGGCTTCGGCAACTCGGCGCCGGTCGCCCTTGGCTACGTGATGATGGGGCTGGTCTGTCTCGCCTTCCACTACATGCCCAAAGGAGAGGAATCTCCTCTCGAATAGTCGAAGGGGGCGGAGTGCCCGGGCCGCGTCCTTCTCCCGCGCGGCCCGGGCACTCTTACATGCGCGGGACCTCGCGGATCTCGTCGCAAGGCTGCCCTGAGACACGCCGGGTTTCCTGAACCGCCCGATCTCCTATATAGGAGATGGCCAAACTGGAAACCGCGACGCCGAATCGGTTCATGAACACCCATACGGTAAGGACAGCGCTGGTCACCGGCGCCGGCGCCCGCATCGGTCGCGCCATCGCCCTCGGCCTTGCCGGGAGAGGCTGGGCAGTGGCGGTGCATTATCATCATTCGGACGAGGCGGCCAAGGCGACGGTGGGCGACATAGAGCGCCTCGGCGGCCGGGCGTTCGCGGTGCCGGCGGACCTGGCCGACGAGGTGCAGGTGGAATCGCTGGTAACCCGCGCCGGGGCCATGCTCGGGCCGGTCACCTGCGTGGTCAACAACGCCTCGGTGTTCGAGCGCGACGATGCCCTGACCGCCACCCGCGAGAGCTGGGACATGCATATGGATGTGAACCTGCGCGCGCCGCTTGTGCTGGCCCAGCAGCTCGCCGCCCAGCTTCCCGAGGGCGAGACCGGCAACGTCATCAACCTGATCGACCAGCGGGTGCTGCGGTTGACGCCGCTGTTCACCTCCTACACGGTCAGCAAGGCCGCGCTGTGGACCCTCACCCAGACCCTGGCGCAGGCGCTCGCGCCGCGCATCCGGGTGAACGCCATCGCCCCCGGCCCCACGCTGCCCAACATCCGGCAGGCGCCGGGCGACTTCCGGGCCCAGGTTGACGCGCTGCCGCTGCAACGCGGACCGGCGCTCGAGGAATTCGTCGCCGCCGTCGCCTTCATCCTCGAAGCCGGCTCGGTCACCGGCCAGATGATCGCGCTCGACGGCGGACAGCATCTGGCCTGGCAGACGCCGGACGTGATGGGGGTGGAATGAGCCAGCCCGACAGCACCGTCGTACCGTTCCGCATCGCCGACGCCGACCGGCGAATCCGCCATGTCTTCGTGCGCGATCTGATGCTCGACGGCCATATCGGCATCCACGCCCACGAGCAGGGCGTGCCGCAGCGGCTGCGCATCAACCTGGACTTGTCGGTGATCGACCGGCACCCGCTGCCCGCCGACCATATCGAGCATGTGGTCTGCTACCAGCAGGTCGTCGACAACACCACCGCGATCGTCGCCCGGGGACACGTAAACCTGGTGGAGACTCTCGCCGAGGAGATTGCCCAGGACATCCTGGCGACACCCGAGGTGGTTGCGGTTCGGGTGCGGGTGGAGAAGCTGGACGCGTTTGCGAACGTCGCTAGCGTGGGCGTTGAGATCGAGCGGACAAGTGCCTGAAAAATTTCACAATTCGCCCAATTCCGCGATGCAGCGGTCACATCTTCGAAAGTTGTACACATCGGCCCATGCGGGGACTTGACTCTCGATCGATTACAGCGTCATGAACGTTCGATGACGCCGCCGACAACAAAAACCTTTTATATTCAATAACTTGTTGATTTTGCCCAAAAAGTGGGCAACCCGATGAGACTCCAAGGGTTCTGCGGCCCACACGCCTGCCGCGAGAGCTTTTACACAGAGTTATCCACAGATTCCGTGGATATTGCTTGCCTCATTCGATGGGGTATTCGGGCACCCGATCAGACGTGTTGGAATGGTTTCCCAATCCGTCCTAGAGTCCAGATGCTTAACCACGTTGCCAGCACCTATGACCTTAATTGCCGACGAAGAAAACGACACCGCTGACGGAGATCGGGCAGCCGAATCGACCGCCGCCCCGATCGCGGTCCCGACGCCTGTCGGCCGTGCGCTGATCCGGGCAAAGGCGCGCAAGCTATCGACCGGTCCCGGCGTCTACCGCATGCTCGACCAGCATGGCGACGTCATGTATGTGGGCAAGGCGCGCAACCTGAAGGCGCGTGTCGGCCAGTACGCCGGTGGCAAGGCGCACACCAACCGGACGACGCGGATGATCGGCCGCGTCCACGACCTGATCGTCGTCACCACCGAGACCGAAAGCCAGGCGCTGCTGCTCGAGGCGCAGCTCATCAAGCGCTACATGCCGCCCTACAATGTGCTGCTGCGCGATGACAAGAGTTTCCCCTACATCCTGATCCGCACCGACCACCAATGGCCGCAGATCAAGAAGCACCGGGGCGCCCAGAACATAAAGGGGCACTATTTCGGGCCGTTCGCCTCGGCCGGCGCGGTCAACTCCACCCTCAACACGCTGCAGCGGGCGTTCCTGCTGCGCTCGTGCTCGGACGGCGTGTTCAACGCGCGCACGCGTCCATGCCTGCTGTTCCAGATCAAGCGGTGTTCGGCGCCATGCGTGGACCGCGTCACACAGGAAGAATATGCCGGGCTGCTCGACGACGCGCGCACTTTTCTCGGCGGCAAGAGCCAGAGGGTGCAGCGCGACCTGTCCGAGCAGATGATGGCCGCCAGCGAGGCCATGGAATTCGAGCGCGCCGCGGCCATCCGTGATCGCATCAAGGCCCTGACCAGCATCCAGGGCCATCAGGGCGTCACTGCGGGCGATGTGGAGGACGCCGACGTCATCGCCGTCCACCAGCAAGGCGCACAGAGCTGCGTGCAGGTGTTCTTCCTCAGGGCAGGGCAGAACTGGGGCAACCGCGCCTACTTCCCCAGGCATGATTCCTCGCAGGGGCTCGAGGAGGTGCTGGAGGCGTTCATCGGTCAGTTCTACGACAGCCGCCCGGCGCCGCAGACCATCCTGATCAGCCATGACTTCGCCGAGCGGCCGCTGATGGAGGAGGCGCTGTCGCTGAAATCGCCGCGCAAGGTCGCGCTGCTGGTCCCCAAGCGCGGCGACAAGGCGAAAATGGTCGACCTCGCCCTGCGCAACGCCAAGGACGCACTCGCCCTGCGGATGGCTGAAAGCGCCTCGCAGCAGCTGGTGCTTTCCGAACTGGCCGGCATCTTCGACCTGGAGGGACCGCCCAGGCGGATCGAGGCCTATGACAACAGCCACATTTCGGGCACCAGCGCCATCGGCGCCATGATCGTCGCCGGGCCCGACGGTTTCCTCAAGAACAGCTACCGCAAGTTCAACATCAAGAACACCGAGCTCGTCCCCGGCGACGACTACGGCATGATGCGCGAGGTACTGACCCGCCGTTTCGCCAGGCTGGTGAAGGACGATCCCGAGCGCAGCCGCGGCCAGTGGCCCGACCTGGTGCTCATCGACGGCGGCGCGGGCCAGCTTTCCGCCGCCGAAGCCGTGCTGGCCGAGCTGGGCATCGAGGATCTGGCCATCGTCGCCATCGCCAAGGGTCCGGATCGCAACGCCGGCCGCGAACGGTTCTTCATGCCCGGGCGGGCGCCGTTCACCCTCGATCCGCGCGGCGCCGTCATGTACTACCTGCAGCGGGTGCGCGACGAGGTGCACCGCTTCGCCATCGGCACCCACCGGCAGAAGCGCGCTGCGTCCATGACCAAATCACAGCTCGACGAGGTGCCGGGGATCGGCCCGGGCCGC
>CAMBYA010000078.1 GCA_945872035.1 Rhizobium sp. Q54 | reverse complement strand
GCCGCGACGGGACTTTTGCAAATGGCGACCTGAAGCGCATCTGTACAGCGCTTGCCAACGGATCGCCAACCGATCAGCAGCGCGGCGCGACCATCGCCCACTGGCTGTCGCTGGCCGAGGAGGCGCGACCCGCAGCGTTCGTGGCATATGCAGGCGCTTTTGTGACCGCCAAGCGCGACAAGGTGTTGGCCACCCTCGCCACTCAGAAGGTCGTGAAGGCTCAACCCGACTGCCTCGACGTGCTGGGGCGAGAGGCGGAAAGGCTGATGGCGGTCATCACGCGGCTCAAGGCGGTGCGCGCGGCGGCCGCCAGCACCGCACTGGCGGCGCTGGGCCGGGCCATCAGCCTGACCTATGCGGAGCTGAAGGCCGACCGTGCGGTCATGGATTACGACGACCTGATCGCCAAGGCCAGGCGGCTGGTGACGGAGGGTGCCGCCTGGGTGCTCTACAAGCTGGATGAAGGCCTCGATCACATCCTCGTCGACGAAGCGCAGGACACCAATCCCGACCAGTGGGCGATCATCGAAGCGCTGGCGGCTGAATTCTTCACCGGCATGGGCGCGCGCGACAATGACCGCACGATGTTCGCGGTGGGCGACATCAAGCAGTCCATCTACAGCTTCCAGGGCGCCGAACCGGCCGAGTTCGAGCACATGCGCAAGCTGTTCCGGGAACGGGCAAAGCTGATCGACAAGCGTTTCCTCGACCAGGATCTCAACGTGTCGTTCCGCTCGACCCAGACGGTGCTCGATCTGGTCGACGAAGTGTTCGCCGATCCCCTGGCCAACAGCGGCCTTGCGTTCGATATTCCCGGCGATCCGCCCGCCGGCCCCATCCGGCACGTGGCCAGCCGGGTCGGGCAGGCCGGCGAGGTTGAGCTGTGGCCGGTGGACGCGCCGCCCGCTTCCGATGTCCCCGGCAACTGGGAGCCGCCCACCCGGCGCCGGACGCTCGAGCCCGCCGAGACGCGCCTCGCGCGGCGCATCGCCCGCCAGGTCCGTCACTGGCTTGACTCGGGAGCCCAGCTCGAGGCGCGTGGCCGGCCGATCCGGCCCGATGACGTACTGATCCTCGTCCGGCGGCGCACCAGCTTCTTCAACGCCATGGTGCGCGAGCTCAAGGCCGCCCACGTACCGGTCGCCGGCATGGACCGCATGGTGCTGACCGAGCAGCTTGCCGTCATGGACCTGCTGGCGCTCGGGCAATTCGTGCTGATGCCCGAAGACGATCTCAACCTGGCCGTGGTGCTGAAGTCGCCGCTGGTGGGGATTTCCGAGGACGACCTGTTCCGCCTGGCCTATGGACGCGGCGGCACCCTGTGGCGATCACTCGCCGACCACGTGGGCGAAGCCGCCTTCACCGCGGCGCGGAGCTTCCTCTGCCGATGCCTGGAGCTGGCCGAACGGGCGGCGCCCTATGAATTCTATGCGGAGGTGCTCGATACCGGCGGCCGGCGGGCCATTCTGCAACGGCTGGGACCCGACGCGCTCGACCCGATGGAGGAATTCCTCTCACTGGCGCTCGACTATGACAGGACGCATCCGCCGTCCATGCAGGGCTTCGTCCACTGGATCGGCGCGGCCGACACCCAGGTGAAGCGCGAACTCGAGCAGGGAAAGGGGCAGGTGCGCGTGATGACCGTGCATGGCGCCAAGGGGCTGCAGGCGCCTATCGTTTTCCTGCCGGACACCTGCACCATTCCCCAGGACAGGACCGCGCTCTACTGGCTGGACGACGGCGAGCCCCATCCCGTCCTGGCCTGGCCGGTGAAGGTGGAGAACGCCGTCGGCGCCATCGCCCAGGCGCGGGAGGCGGGCCGCCGCAAGCAGGCGGAGGAATACAACCGGCAGCTTTACGTTGCGCTGACCCGCGCCGCCGATCGGCTGTACATCTGCGGCTATGAGGGGTCGAGCAGGCGGCCCCGGAATTGCTGGTACGACCTGGTCGCGGCCGCGTTCCAGCGCCTGGACGCAGAAGCGATCGAGATTCCGGATTTCGGCGACCTTCGGAACGAGGCGGTCATGGGCGTACAGCGCATCCGCACGGGAGGCGACACGGTCGTCGCGGAGAGGCCGCCGGCGGGCACCACGACGACGGCCGACGAACCGGCATGGCTGACCTCGCCGCCGCCGCCCGAGCCCGCGCCGGTCCGGCCGCTGGCGCCGTCGCGGCCGTCGCTGCCCGAGATGCCGGTGCGCAGCCCGATGGAGGCGACCGACCGGGAGCGCTTCCTGCGCGGCACCCTGCTGCACCGGCTGCTGCAATGGCTGCCCGACATGGCGCCGGAGAAGCGGCGCGACGCCGCGCTGCGCTTCCTGCGCCAGCCCGGCCACGGCCTGCCCGAGACCGCGGTGCTGCGCTGGACCGACGAGGTGATGACCATCCTCGACGACCCGGATTGCGCCGCCCTGTTCGACCCCGGCAGCGCCGCCGAGGTGCCGGTCACCGGCCTGCTCGGAACCGTCGCCATCAGCGGCCAGATCGACCGGCTGGCGGTCAGCGATTCCGAGGTCGTCATCGTCGACTACAAGACCAACCGCCCGCCGCCGCTGCGCGCCGAGGATGTGCCGCCGCTCTACCTGCGGCAGATGGCCGCCTACCGCGGCCTGCTGCGCCGCATCTATCCGGACCGGCCGGTGCGCTGCGCCTTGCTGTGGACCGACGGTCCGTCGCTGATGACGTTACCCGACCAGTTGCTTGATCCACACGCGGAAGTTTCGCCGGCGCTCTGACCCACCCTTGACCAACCGGGTGCCCGACCCTACTTTTGGTGTCCAAGCACATCCCGTGATCAAGGAATATCCCCATGGCCACCAAGAAGATTACCGACGACAGTTTCCAGGCCGACGTTCTCGACGCATCGGGCATCGTGGTCGTGGATTACTGGGCGGAGTGGTGCGGCCCGTGCAAGCAGATCGCGCCGGCGCTCGACGAGATCTCCGAGGAAATGAACGGCGTCACCATCGCCAAGCTCAATATCGACGAGAATCCCGTGTCGCCGACCAGCTACGGTGTGCGCGGCATTCCCACGCTGATGCTGTTCAAGGACGGCGAGCTGCGCGCCACCAAGGTCGGCGCCCAGCCCAAGAGCAAGATCGTTCAGTGGATCAACGAGTCGATCTGACCCGTGTCCGCATAGCGGTTCGAGAGGGCGCCTTCGGGCGCCCTTTTTCGTTCGGGGATTTTGACATGGACGATTTCAGCGGCGCCAAGATCGCCCTGTTTCTCGGTGACCACGTGCTGGTCTACCAGCGCGACGACTTCCCCGGCCTGCGCTACGCCGGCATGTGGGACCTGCCCGGCGGCGGCCGCGAGGGCGATGAGACGCCGGTCGAATGCGCGCTGCGGGAACTGGAGGAGGAATTCGGCATCCGCGTGGCAGCCGACGCGCTTGACTGGCACCGCATCTATCCGTCAGCCGACTTCACCGGCTTGTCCGCCCACTTCTTCGTCGGCACCATGACCCGCCAGCACGTCGACGCCATCGTCTTCGGCAACGAAGGGCAGCAATGGTCGCTGGTGCATATAGACGAGTTGCTGGAGCGCGACGACTTTGTCTCGCATTACCGCGACCGGCTGCGGGACTATCTGGACAACAAGTAGCCGGGCCCTTTTTGTTCGATTGACCAACCCGGCCAATTGCCGCCGTTAGATAACAGGTGTTATGCTCTTTGTCGCCGTTGCAGGGGAGTGCGCGATGAACATCGAGTCCAGGCAGCCCAAGGCCGCCAAGGTGATGGGGCCGTTCTACCAGGAAATCATCGCCAGGGATGGCGACGCGCCGCCGGTGCTGAAGCTGGAGGCTGGCGTGCCCCAGACGACAGAGGACATCGCGCTCGACCGCTTCACCTCGCAGGACTTCTTCGACCTCGAGATGAAGAAGATGTGGCGCAAGGTCTGGCAGTATGCCTGCCGCGACGAGCACCTGCCCGAGCCCGGCGACTACTATGTTTACGATCTGGGCCGCCATTCCATCGTGATCGTGCGCCAGGAAGACGGCGGTCTGAAGGGCTATCACAATTCCTGCCTGCACCGCGGCACCAAGCTGAAGCCTTCCAATTCCGCCGGCTACTCGGCCAACCTGCAGTGCCCCTATCACGGTTGGACCTGGAACCTGGACGGCACGCTCAACGAAGTACCGTGTGCGTGGGAATTCCCGCATCTGGATTACGAGAAGAACCGGTTGCCCGAAGTGCGGGTGGACGTCTGGAACAGCCTGGTGTTCATCAACATGGACCTCAGTGCGCCGCCGCTGCTCGACTACCTGGAGGTGCTGCCCGAGCATTGCGCGGCATGGGACTTCACCGACTGGTATGTCAGCGTCCACGCCCGCAAGGAGCTGGCCTGCAACTGGAAGGCGGCGCAGGAGGCGTTCATAGAGGGCTATCACGGCCCCATGGTGCACCCTCAGCTGTCCGGCAGCGCCGCCCAGCAGCAGCACGACATCTTCAGCGATCATGTCAGCCGCGACCTCGTCGCTCTCGGCGTGAAGACCCGGCGCGGCGGCGTCGAGATGACCGAGCAGCAGGTGCTGGACGGCATGCTGATGGGCGACCGCTCGCTGGTCGACGGCGACAAGCCGAAGGTGCCGGAAGGCAGCACCGCCCGCGAGGTGATGGCCAGGCAGATGCGCGACGCCTACCTGACCCAGTTCGGCATCGACCTGTCGGGCATGTCGAACTCGGAGGTGCTGGACTCGATCAAGTACAGCCTGTTCCCCAACCTGTTCATTTTCACCGGCATCTCGCTGCGCATCCTCTACCAGTACCGTCCGCTGGGGAACGACCCGGACCGCTGCCTGTTCGACATCCTGTTCATGCGTCCGGTGCCCAAGGGCCAGACGCGCCCCGACCCGGCGCCGGTGACCTATGTGAAGGAGCATGAGTCCTACCGCGACGTGCCCGGCATGGACCCGGGCTTCGGCCTGCTGTTCGACCAGGATACCCAGATCATGCGCTGGCAGAACGAGGGCAACCACGCCACGGTCAAGGGCGCGATCACCTATTCCAACTACATGGAATCCCGCCTGCGCCACCTGCACAACACGCTGGACAAGTATCTGGGCGCGTAAGGGTTTTCCACCCTCAACTGTCATCCCGGCGAAGGCCGGGAGCCAGGCTTGGCGAGAGCGTTGCGCGCTACGCGCCGGTCTTTCGGAAGGAAGGGTCTGGGTCCCGGCCTTCGCCGGGATGACGGCATTGGTTAATCCGGCACCATGCCCGACGCGTTCAACACCTGCCCCGCCAGGTAGAGCGAGCCGCTGATCAATACCTCCGACGAGTGGCATTCCCGGAGCGCGGATCGCACATCCGGAAAGGCGTCCGCCTCCAGCCCGACGCGCCGAGCCAAGTCAGCCAGATGCTCGGGATCATGGCAGGCCTCGCCGGCGATCGGCACGGCCTTCACCGACGCGGCGACCGGGGCCATCACGCGCAGAAACTCGGCGGCGTCCTTGCCCTCCAGCATGCCGATGACAAGGTCCAGCCTGCGCCCTGCCAGCGCCCGCGCCAGCGCCTCGGCCGCGTGAGGATTGTGGCCGCCGTCGAGCCACAGCTTCGTGCCCTTCGCCAGCGAGCCGAGGAGCGGGCCACGCGTGATCGGCTGCAGCCGCGCAGGCCACGATACGGCCTTCAGCGCGGCTTCGATCCTGTCCGTAGCGGGCGCGATCCCCAGCGACCGCAGACAGGCCAGCGCCAGCGCGGCGTTGCCGATCTGGTGCGCGCCGGCGAGCGCGGGCATGGGCAGGCGCAGCGTTCCGGCCGCATCGGAGAACGTCCAGCCCTCACCATCGACCATGGCCGTCCAGTCCCGGCGCGCGACCTTCAGTGGCGTATTCGTCACAGCCGCTTCGGCCTCAATCACCGCCATCGCCTCCGGCTCCTGGGCGGCAGAGAATACCGGCGTGCCCTTGCGGACAATCCCCGCCTTCTCGCCCGCAATCTGCGCGACAGTGTCGCCCAGGAAGCTCTGGTGGTCGAGGCCGATAGGCGTGATAAGACTCGCCAGCTTGCCTTCCAGCACGTTGGTCGAGTCATAGCGTCCACCAAGCCCGACCTCGACAATGCAGTAGTCGGCATCGTCCTCGGTGAAGGCAACGAACGCGGCCACCATGGTGATTTCGAAAAACGTGATCGGCCGGCCGCCGTTCACCGCTTCACAGCGCGTGAGGACATCCACCAGCTTCGCCTCGGAAATCAGCCCGTCGGATAGCCGGATACGCTCATGGAAGCGCACCAGGTGCGGCGAGATGTAGGTCTGCACCCGCTTGCCGTCCGCTTCCAGCAGGGCCCGCAGATGCGCCACCGTGGAGCCCTTGCCGTTGGTGCCCGCGACATGCAGCACCGGCGGCAGCCTGCGCTCCGGATGACCGAGCGCCGCCAGCAGCCGCTCGGTACGGCCGAGCGACAGGTCGATGAGCTTGGGATGAAGGGTATGCAGCCGGGCGAGAAGCGTATCGCTGCTCAATGGACTGATCAATTGGCGGCGGCCCCGCGCCTGGCCTTGGCCGGCGACGGCAGCGCCAACTGCTGCGGCCTGTCGTCGCGCCGGCCACCCATGAGCATCTGCAACAGCCCGCCCAGCTTCGCAGCGAGGTCGTGCCGGTGCACGATCATGTCGATCATGCCGTGCTCCAGCAGATACTCGGCGCGCTGGAAGCCCTTGGGCAACTGCTCGCGCACCGTGCTCTCGATGACCCGCGGCCCGGCGAAACCGATCAGCGCGCCGGGCTCGGAAATCTGGATGTCGCCCAGCATGGCGTAGGACGCGGTCACGCCGCCGGTCGTCGGATCGGTCAGCACCACGACGTAGGGCAGCCGCGCCTCGCGCAGCATCTGCACCGCCACGGTGGTGCGCGGCATCTGCATCAGCGACAGGATGCCTTCCTGCATGCGCGCGCCGCCGGATGACGTGATCATCACGAAGGCGGAGTTCTCGTTCACCGCTCGCAGCGCGCCGGCGACGAACGCATCGCCCGCCGCGATGCCCAGCGAGCCACCCATGAAGGCGAAGCTCTGGATGGCGACGACCGCCGGGACGCCGCCGATCTTGCCTTCGCCGACGGTCACCGCGTCCTGGTCGCCGGTCTCGACCCGGGACGCCTTGATGCGGTCGCTGTACTTCTTCTTGTCGCGGAACTTCAACGGATCGTCGGCCTGCTTCGGCACGGCGATCGGATCGTAGGATCCGCCGTCGAACAGCGCCGCGAAGCGCTCCTTGGGCGGCATCTTGTGATGATGGCCGCAATGCGGGCAGACATACTGCGCCGCGACCATTTCCTTGTGATAGATCATCTGGCCGCAGTTGACGCAGGTATCCCACTTCACCTCCTCGGAGGTGGGACGCTCACGCCGGAAGATGGTGCTGAGCTTGGCTCGACCTTTCTTCAGCCAGTTCAACGGGCGCCTCCCGCGGCGATGGGCTGTTTCGCGCGGCGCACGCCCGAGGCGAGATCGGCCACGAAGCCCAGCACGTCGCTTATGCCGTCGTCGGTCAGACCGCCGCTGGGGCCGATATTGTTCGCGATCCGGTCGACGATGGCCGAGCCGACCACGGCGCCGTCCGCCACGGCGGCGATCTCTGCCACCGCGTCGGCGGTCCTGATGCCGAAGCCGACCACCACGGGCAGGTCGCTTTTCGCCGCGAACCGCTTGCGCGCCGCGCCCACCGCGCCCTGCGCGCCCTTGGCGGCGCCGGTGATGCCGGTGACCGACACGTAGTAGAGGAAGCCGCTGGAGTTACCGATGACCCGCTCGAGCCGTTTGTCGTCGGTCGTGGGCGTCAGCAACCGGATGAAGCGGATGCCGGCGGCGACCGCCGGCTCGCACAGTTCGGCGTCTTCCTCGGCCGGCAGGTCGACAACGATCAAACCATCGACTCCGGCCTTCACCGCGTCCGCCAGGAACGCATCGACGCCGTATTTGTAGATCGGGTTGTAATAGCCCATCAGCACGATGGGCGTATCGTTGTCGGCCTTGCGGAAGCGCTCCACCATGCCCAGCGTCTTGCGCAGGGTCTGGCCCGAGGCCAGCGCACGCAGTCCCGCCGCCTGGATCGCCGGGCCGTCTGCCATGGGATCGGTGAACGGCATGCCCAGCTCGATGATGTCGACACCGGCTGCCGGCAGGCCCGCCAGGATTTTCTCGGACTGCTCGATGTTCGGATCACCCGCGGTGATGAAAGACACGAAGGCGGCGCGGCCTTCCGCGCGCAGATCCGCGAAGCGGCGTTCGATACGGCCAGGCGTCGTGATCAAATCTTCGCTCCCAGAGCGTCGGCGACGGTGAAGATATCCTTGTCGCCGCGTCCGCTGAGATTGACAACGATTAAGTGATCTTTCGGCAGGCCCGGCGCCACCTTGGCCACATGGGCCAGCGCGTGGGAGGATTCCAGCGCGGGAATGATGCCCTCCAGCTGGCAACAGAGCTGGAAGGCGTCGAGCGCTTCCTTGTCGGTGGCCGACACGTACTGAACCCGGCCGACGTCGGCCAGATAGCCATGCTCCGGCCCGACGCCCGGATAGTCGAGCCCTGCCGAGATGGAGTGTGCCTCGGTGATCTGGCCGTCCTCGTCCTGCAGCAGATAGGTGCGGTTGCCGTGCAGCACGCCCAGGCTGCCGGCGCTGATCGAGGCGGCGTGCTGGCCGGTCTCGATGCCGTGGCCCGCCGCTTCCACAGCGGTCATGGCGACGTTCTCGTCGTCGAGGAACGGGTGGAACAGGCCAATGGCGTTGGAGCCGCCGCCGACGCAGGCGACCAGCGTGTCCGGCAGCCGGCCTTCGGCCGCCAGCATCTGCTCGCGCGTCTCGGTGCCGATCACCGACTGGAAGTCGCGCACCAGCTCCGGATAGGGATGGGGGCCCGCGACCGTGCCGATCAGGTAATAGGTGCTGTCCACGTTGGTCACCCAGTCGCG
>CAMBYA010000077.1 GCA_945872035.1 Rhizobium sp. Q54 | reverse complement strand
GCGTATTCCTCGACGAAGAAATCGAACGGATTGACCACCGACAGGTCGGCCAGCAGGTCCACCTCGATGGCGAACTCGGTGACCTTCTCGGGGAACACATAGCGCGCCAGCCAGTTGGAATGGGCGTCCTGCTGCCAGTTGATGAAATGCTTCTCGGGCGTGACCTTGAGCGAGTAGCTCAGGATCGGCGTGCGCGAGTGCGGCGCCGGGCGCAGGCGGATGATCTGCGGCCCCAGGGAAACGGGACGCTCGTAGCGATACCGCGTCAGGTGGTGAATCGCTGCCTTGATGCCCATGGGCTGGAACGCTCCGGTCTGCCGTATTTCCCGTTACGGCGATAGTAGAGACCGAAACCCGCAGGCAGGAACGGGAATCTTGGCAGGCCAGTACAGTTTATTGTGCATAAGCGAAATGACGGGCCTTCGCCTACGTCATTTGACGTAGGCGCTACTTCTTCTGCACCCAGGTGCCGTCGGCGCCCTGGAACCACCAGCCGGCCGGCGCCGCGCTCATGATCTGGCCGGCATAGACCTTGCCGACTTCTTCGGCCGGCGCGCCCTTGGCGGTTGCCTGCTCGGTATAGACCTTGCGGCGCTCGGCGTTGGTGCCCTCGACCAGCTTGCGAATCTCGGCCGGCGCGCTTGAGTCGCGCACCACCGCATAGCCGTCATAGCGTTCACCCACCACGCCGCTCGATCGCGGCGCATCCAGCGGCTTGGCCTGGGCATGAGCGACGGTCGTGGTCAGCGCGACGGTGCCGCCGGCGGCGGTGAGGCAGAGAGCCGCGGCCGTCAGAATGGAGGACAGGGTCTTTTTCATCGGGTTCATCCTAGAAAATCGGCTTGCTGGCGATGTCTTCCTTCGCCTGCTGCTCCAGCTTGACGCGCACGTCGGCGTCCAGCTTGATGTTCAGGTTGATGGTGATCGGCTCCTTGGGGGCCTGCACCTTCACCGTCGGCGAGCATGCCGCCAGCGCGATACCGGCCGCGATCGCCACCAGCAACCCGCTACTCCGCTTAAACGCTTGATTCATCTTGCCGGTTCTCATCTCGCTGGAGCTCGTCTCAAGAAGATAGGGTAGTTTGGTGCCCTTCGCCAATACTGCCCATCATTTCTCTGGCAGTCATTTCTTGCCGAGCTCCTGCGCTCCCCAGCCCAACGCGGTATTCGCCGCGCCGGAAAGTTCGAGCAGCAGCTTGGTCAGGTAGTCGAAGTCGGTTTCCAGGCTGATGTTGAACACGAAAGGCTGGCCTTCCATCACCTTGGGGTTGTTGCCTTCCAGCCGGAACATGGCCTTGCCGGCGCCGGAAAACGGCTTGTCGGCATCGATCACCATGCGGTCGTAGTGGAAGTCGGTCAGCGCCCGGAACGCCATGTCGACGTTCTCGCCATAGGTCCGGAGCTGGTCGGCCAGCTTTTCGACGCCCACCTGAAGCGTGCCGGGAACGGTGGATTCCAGATGGCCCTTTTCAACCGACACCTTGCCGCCTTCAAGCCGCAGCGGCAGCATGCCGCCGATCCGGCCGGTGCCTTTCAGTTGCTCCAGGTCGAGCACGGCGAAGGCCGTCTCGATATTGATGTCGCTCACCTTGAGGTCCACGCGGCCGTCACCGGTTTCGGCGTCGATCTCGGCGTTCTCGGTCTCGAACTGGCCGTCGAACACCTTGGCTGTGGCCCGCTCCAGCACCAGCTTGCCCGGATCGAGCCGGAAGGTGACGTCGAACGGCACCGCGTTCACCGTCGGCAGCTGCAGCGTGCCGGTAAGGCGCTGGCCGCCGGCCGAACGAATAGGGGACAGGCTGTCGAGCCGCAAGCCGCCGTTGAGCGCCGAGACGTTCAGGCTTTCGCCGGTCACCGACACGTCCTTCAGCGTCAAGGTCAGCGTGCCCGGCGGTGCGCCGTCGCCCCAATGGATCGCGCCGTCACTGCTGACGGTGCCACCCGTCCTGGTGACGCCCGCCGCCAGCTTCGGCGAGAGGGCTTTCAGCGTGCCGTCGCCCGAGAGGTCGATGGGCTTCAGCACGACGTTGGCGTTGCCCTTGCCGCTGCCCAGGTCGTGCGCGCCCTTTGCGGTCAGGTTGAGAATCTTGCCCGCGCCGGTCAGGACGGCGGAGAAGGTGGCCTTCGATCCGGCGATGCGGGCATCGGCGCTGGCCTTCATGGTCGAGAACAGGGCTAGCTCGCCGGTGCCGCGCAGGTCGGCAATCGCGGCCTTGATGCTGGTTGCTTCGCTAGTCCGGGAGATCGTCGCTGAAATGCCGCGCGCGGCCAGGCCGCTGTCCGGCAGCTCCACGCGGCCCTTGTCCAGCACGGCCTGCAGCCCGTCCTTGTCCATGGTCAGTGCCATGCGCGCGGCGCCGATGGTCGCCTTGCCCGGTTCGGCGCCCTCGCGCTTCAGCGCCGCTGTCCAGGCGAAGGGCCGCAGCACGGCGGATGCCGTGACAGCGCCTGTCGCCCGGTCCAGCGCATAGGACGCGCCCGGCCGCAGCACCAGGCTCGACGTGCCGGGCAGCGAGACGGACTCGCCCCAATGGGCGTTGCGCATGGTCAGCCCGCCGCTGTCGGCGGTCAGGCGCATGGTTTGAGGACCGACGTCGTACTTGCCCGCCAGCGTCAGTTCGGCCGACGGCAGGCTGCGGCCTTCCGGCAGCTTCAGCGCCAGCCCCGCCTTCAGGGTGAGATCGCCCGTCGCCGGCACGCCGCGGGCGGAAGCGAGCCACTGCGACGGGTCAAGTGAAGCGTCGCCCGCGATGTCGCCTCGGACGAACAGGGCTTGTGTCTCGTAGCTGATGCCGCCGCTTACCGTGAGCTTGTCGGCACCGTCCCGCGGCGTGATGGCCAGGAACGGCGCGCCGGGCGCGGGTGCGATCGATAAATTCGAATTGCCCGCGAACAGGCTGTCCTTCGCCGCGATGGACGGATCCAGCATCATGCCGCTCACGGTGATGCCCTTGGGCGTGGTGACCGCCAGCGAGCCGTCCGCGAGCGCCACTTCCAGCGACACTACGGCATTATCGACGTCGGCTACTTCGGGTAGGCGCAGGCGCGCCAAGGTTGCCTCGATCCCGCCATTCACCTTGCCGCTCTTCAGCCAGTCGCCCAGCCCCGAGCCGAGGGACTCCTGTAGGCTCGGCGCGGGCGGCGCAGTACCAGTGCCGCGCAGATGTAGGCTACCTGTTGCCGGCTCCTTCGCGCCGGTGAGCGCACTGACAAAGCCGCCATCGGCGGTACCTTCCATGGTAAACGGCACGCCCGCCTCTGGCACGGCGCCGTCTGCCTGCAACGAGAACGACACCGGCTTGGATTGTAGCGCCACATACAGCGCGCCCTGCGGCGGCATCTTGATATCGAGGGAGCCGGGACCGAGAGGCAGGTCGCGGCTGGTTATCTGGCTGAACTTCAGTCGTACCGCCAGGTGATTGAGACGGGATTCGATCGTTGATACCCATATGTCGCCAGACAGCCCCTTGGCGGATACCGTGCCAACCGTGATGCCGCCGCTGCCGACCTCGACGTGGCCACGCAAGTCGCCATTTGGGTACATCCTGCCGACGATATGACCGGTGATGTGGCCTGCACGCCCCCTTGGGTTGATGATCAGGTCGGCCCCGATCCAGCTTTGATCGTCCGGCCACTTCTCGCGCGGCATTGGACGGACCTCGCCATCTTCCATGAAGACAAGTTCACGCGAGAGTTCTGCCGTTCGATCCACGTTGGTGCCGGTCACCGTGCCGACCACATCGGCAACGATCTCTTCTCCATCCACGTAGAGTGTCAGCGACGAGTTCTTTAACTCCAGATTTTCGAGCGGCAGGCTGACGGGTCCGTCGCTGGGCGTCAGTGCGGGAACCAGCTTGCCGTCCTGCCACGCGAAACGAAACCTTGCGCCGTCGACGGTCATGCGCCGGACCTCGCCGCTCAGCAGATCGCCGATGCCGTATTCTACATGGATGCGGTCGATGGTGCCGGCGGCGGACGCCACCAGGCGCATGTCCGCCCGCGCCAGCCCCAGGTCGGTGACCCGAACGTCGGATGGCCCCAGGCCCAATCGGTCGATGCTGCTCTCTATCGCCCACTCGGTCAGCGCGGCCCGCGAGATCCACAGCAGCAGAATCGCCAAGGCGAACACGGCGAGCGTTACGGTGGCGATGCGGAAGGCGCGGGACCGGCGGCGCCAGGAAGAGCGAAGCGTCATGCGCTGGAGAATATCCGGATCGTGCGTTGCCCGACAGGTGGTTGCGCGGCCCCGTTTTTCATTTCGGCCCCGCCCCTCTTGGGAACCGCGAAATCGACACCATATTGATGTGCGAACGTTGATTCCCCCGAGAGGTATCGCCCGTTGAGTGAAGACCCCTACAAGGTCCTCGGCGTCGCCCGGGACGCCAGCCAGGACGCCATTCGCAAGGCTTACCGCAAGCTTGCGAAGGAGGCGCATCCCGACCTGAATCCGGGAGACAAGAAGGCCGAGGACCGGTTCAAGTCCATTTCCGGCGCCTACGACATCGTCGGCGACGCGGATAAGCGCGTCCGCTTCGACCGTGGCGAGATCGACGCATCGGGCACCGAACGGCCGTCGCAGCAGGATTTCTACCGGCAATATGCCGACGCGGATGGCGGTGGCCGCTATCAGTCGTCGGCCGGCTTCGACGATTTCGCCGACATTTCGGACCTGTTCTCCGACATGTTCCAGCGCAGCGGCCGCGGTGGCGGCGCCGGTCGCGGCCCGCGGCAGATGCGCGGCCAGGACCTGCGCTACCAGCTTCCCGTCGATTTCCTGGACGCCGTGAACGGCGCCAAGCGGCGGGTGACCATGCCCGACGGCAGGACGCTCGATATCGCCGTCCCGCCCGGCACGCGCTCGGGCCAGACACTGCGGCTGAAGGGCAAGGGCGTGCCGGGCGTGAATGGCGGCCCCGACGGCGATGCGCTGGTCGAAATCCAGGTCGGCGCCCATCCGCTGTTCGAGCGCGACGGCGACGATATCGTCGTCGAGTTGCCGATCTCCATCGACGAGGCGGTGCTGGGCGGCAAGGTCGCGGTACCCACCATCACCGGCAAGGTCAACCTCACCATTCCGAAAGGCGCCAGTTCGGGCCAGACGCTCAGGCTGCGCGGCAAGGGTGTGCCCGCCGGCAAGAACCGGGCGGCCGGCGACCAGCGGGTGAAGCTGAAGATCGTGATGCCGGCGGAGATCGACGAGGATCTGGAGACGTTCATGAAATCGTGGCGCGAGAGCCACGCCTACAACCCGCGCGCCGGGATGAAGGAGTGATGGTGAGCCTGAGCGAGCAGGACGTCGTCGCGGCCGTGGGCGAGATCTCCGCCCGCCGGTTGCGCATGATCGTGCGCCGCGGATGGGTCCGGCCCCGCCGCCGCGCAGGCACGCAAGAGTTCAGCGACGCCGACGTGGCCCGCGTGCGGCTGGTGTATCACCTCACCGAGAAGCTCGAGGTGCAGGATGAGGACGTGCCGGTGATCCTGTCGCTGGTCGACCAGGTCCACGGCCTGCGCCGTGCCCTGCGCAACCTGGGCCGCGCCGTCGAAAGCCAGCCCGACGAGGTCCGCGCCCGGATAGCGCGGACGTTCAGGGATATTGACCGGGTCTAGCCAACCTACCGCACGATGACGTTCGAGAACTGCCAGGGATCCTCGGCGTCGTAGTCGTCGGGAAACAGGCCGCCCTGGCGGTTGGCGAGCGGGGTCCAGTCGGTGTAGACGCCGACGACCGGGCCCAGATAGGGAAGCTGCACCTCGAGGCACCGCTCGAAGTCGGTCTCGTCGGCCTCGACGACGCCACGCTTCGGATTCTCCAGCGCCCAGACCATGCCCGCCAGCACCGCCGAGGTCACCTGCAGGCCGGTGGCGTTCTGGAAGGGCGCGATCTCGCGGGTTTCCTCGATCGACAGTTGCGAGCCATACCAGTAAGCGTTCTTGCCGTGGCCGTAGAGCAGCACGCCCAGCTCGTCGATACCATCGACGATGTCGTGCTCGTCGAGGATGATCCAGTCGTCCTGGCGCTGCCATTCGGAGCCGGCCATCTCGTGCAGCGACAGCACCGCGTCGTCGCAGGGGTGGTAGGCGTAGTGGCAGGTCGGCCGGTAGACGGCCTCGCCGTTCTCGCGCACGGTGAAATAGTCGGCGATGGAGATCGATTCGTTGTGGGTCACCAGGAAGCCGTGCTGGGCCTGGGCGGTCGGCGTCCACGAGCGGACGCGGGTGCCGGCGCCGGGGCGCAGCAGGTAGATCGCCGCGCCGCAGCCGCCCTCATGGGTGCGGCCTTCGGGGGGCAGCGCCTTCTCGTGGGTGCCCCAGCCCAGCTCGGCCGGTTGCAAGCCCTCGGAGATGAAGCCTTCGACCGACCAGGTGTTGACGAAGATGCCCTTGGGCTTGGGGTCGCGGGCGCGCTGGGTGTCGCGCTCGGCGATGTGGATGCCCTTGACGCCGACCTGTTGCATCAGCCGGCCCCACTGCTCGCGGCTGGTGGGCTTCTCGACCGTCATGCCCATGTCGGCGGCCAGGTTGAGCAGCGCCTGCTTGACGAACCACGACACCATGCCCGGATTGGCGCCGCAGCAGTTGACGGCCGTCGGGCCGCCGGGGCGACGCTCGCGCAGATCCAGCACGGCCTGGCGCAGGGCGTAGTTGGAGCGTTGCGACACCGACAGGCTGGTGTCGGTGTAGAAGCCCAGCCATGGCTCGGCGACCGTGTCGATGTAGAGCGCGTCCAGGTCCTTGCAGAGCTCCATGATCGCCACCGACGACACGTCGACCGACAGGTTGACCACGAAGGCGCGGCCCGGGCCGGCGGTCAGCAGCGGTGTCAGCAGCTCGCGGTAGTTGTCGATCCGGATGCTGTCATGGATGAAGTTCACCCCGGCGTGGGACACCATGTCGCGGTGCTCGTCCTCGGGATCTATCACGGTGAACTTGTCCCGGTCGCACTCGATGTGCCGCAGGATCAGCGGCAGGGTGCCGCGGCCGATGGAGCCGAAGCCGATCATGACGATGGGGCCGTCGAAACGGGCGTGAACCGGTGATGCGCTCAAGGGGTGACTCCTTGTTTTATTATGGAAACGGCTCCCCCCGTCCGGGCGGACAGTAGAGCCGTTCCGTTTCATTGATGTGTCACATCCCGGCGAGGGGATGTGGTGCGGCGGTTACGCCGCGTGCCTGAGTTCGATCAGCGCGGTGCGGCGTCGGTCGCCCTCCGCGTCCACGCCATTCCCGGCAGCGGTCCGGCCGGCCTTGACCATGCCGGTGGCGCCGCCCAGCGCGCCCGGGACCAGCTCCAGGCCCTGGAAACGCTCGCGCTCCACCGGGCCGGGCAGGTTGAGGCCGGCCGTCAGCGCCGACGAGAAGCCGAAGCGCTCGTAGTAGGGGGCGTCGCCGACCAGGATCACGGCGCTGTGGCCCATGGCCGATGCTTCGGCCAGCGCGCGGTCCATCAGCAGGGTGCCGATGCCCAGGCCCTGGCATTCCGGCAGCACGCCGATCGGGCCGAGCAGCAGCGCGCCGCCGGCCGAGCCGGCCTCCACGTGCCACAGCCGGACCGTTCCGACGAGCCGCGCGCCCAGAGAGGCGCTGAAAGCGAGGCCATCGGCGGGGCGCTGGCCCCGCCGCAGCTTCTCGCAGGTTTTCAGGTGCCGGCCGGGCAGCGCCCGGTCCAGCAGGGTTTCCCGCGCCGGAATGTCCAGCGCCGTTTCGTTGCGGATCACGATCATGTCCGTGCCTTAGATGACGATCGCCTGGAGGGGCGAAAATCCGTTGAAGGCAACCGACGCATAGGTGGTGGTGTACGCGCCTGTCGCCTCGATCAGAACCTCGTCGCCGATCTCCAGGGAAATGGGGAGCGGGTAAGGGGTCCGTTCGTAGAGCACGTCCGCCGAATCGCATGTCGGGCCGGCCAGCACGCAGGGAGCGACCGCATCGCCATCGCGCGGGGTGCGGATGGGATAACGAATGGACTCGTCCATGGTTTCCGCCAGGCCGCCGAACTTGCCGATGTCGAGATAGACCCACCGCACATTGTCCTCGTCGGACTTGCGCGAGATCAGCACGACCTCGGCCTTGATCACGCCGGCATCGCCAACCATGCCCCGGCCCGGTTCGATGATGGTTTCGGGCAGACGGTTGCCGAAGTGTCGTCGCAGCGCGCCGAAGATCGCCTGCGCATAGGCGTCCACTTTCGGCACGTCCTTCAGGTACTTGGTCGGGAAACCGCCGCCCATGTTGACCATGGACAGCTGGATGCCGCGCTCGGCGAGGGTGCGGAACACCATCGACGCATCGGCCAGCGCACGGTCCCACGCCCCGACGTTGCCCTGCTGCGAGCCGACGTGGAACGAGATACCATAAGCCGTGAGGCCCAGGTCGCGAGCCTTCTCGAGCACGCCCACGGCCATGGCCGGGACGCAGCCGAACTTGCGGCTCAGCGGCCATTCGGCGCCTGCGCCGTCGGCCAGCACGCGGCAGAACACGCGGGCGCCGGGCGCCTGGCGCGCGATCTTCTCCACCTCCTCGACGCAATCGACCGCATAGAGGTCGATGCCGAGCGCGAAGGCGCGCGCGATGTCGCGCTCCTTCTTGATGGTGTTGCCGAACGAGATGCGGTCCGGCGTCGCGCCGGCGGCCAAGGCCATCTCGATCTCCGTCACCGATGCGGTGTCGAAGTTCGAGCCAAGCTCGGCCAGCAGGTTCAGCACCTCGGGCGCCGGATTGGCCTTCACCGCATAGAAGATGCGGGTTTCCGGCAGCGCCCGGGCGAACGCCAGATAGTTGTCACGAACGACGTCGAGGTCGACGACGAGACACGGGCCTTCCGGCCGCGTGGTGGCAAGATAGTCAAGAACGCGTTGGGTCGCCATAAGACTGATCCCCTACCTTCATTGCTGCCGGCAGAAGACCGCACAGGAGACGCGATGGAGGCGCCC
>CAMBYA010000076.1 GCA_945872035.1 Rhizobium sp. Q54 | reverse complement strand
CAGCGCGCCAGATGCTCGGCTTGCGAGTGCACCTTCCACACCAGGACGCGCGGTGCCTCGAACACACGGGTGATGATCAGGTTGCTGGCGATGGCCTCAGTGACGTCCGGCATCGGAGTCTCCCTTCTGGATGGCCTGGAGATAATCATCGAGGCGGTCGAGGCTCTCGTCCCAGAATTGGCGATAATGTTGCAGCCAGCCCGACACCTCGCGCAGCGGCCCGGCCTCCAGCCGGACCGGCCGCCACTGCGCCTCGCGGCCCCGGATGACCAGGCCAGCCCGTTCCAGGACCTTCAGGTGCTTGGTGATGGCGGGCATGGTCATGTCGAAGGGTTGCGCCAGCTCGGTTACCGAGGCTTCGCCTTTGGTAAGGCGCGCCAGGATCGCCCGCCGGGTGGGATCGGCAAGGGCGGAGAAGGTGGCGCTGAGGTGGTCGGCGGGCATCGCGATTTACCATTCAGTTAAATTACCGTTAGGTTAAATATAGAAAACGCGAAGCCGAGTCAACCGGACGGATCGGTCATCTTCGTTGGAGTGGCCGCGCGCAGATGCTATGAAGGCGCCGGACGCTCGACCGGGCGACCGACGCAAAGGCGAACGGGGAAGAAGGCATGTCCAAGTTCGAGAGAGAGCGCAACGTCACCGTCCGTGACATCGCGGCGCGCAAGGGCAAGGAGCCGGTGGTCTGCCTGACCGCCTACACCGCGCTCGTCGCCAAGTTGCTGGATCCCTATGTGGACCTGCTGCTGGTCGGCGATTCCGTCGGCATGGTGATCCACGGCCTGCCCAACACGGTAGGCGTGACCATGGAGATGATGATCCTGCACGGTCAGGCCGTGATGCGCGGTGCGCCGCGCGCCTGTATTGTCGTCGACATGCCGTTCGGCAGTTACGAGGCTTCGCCAGAGCAGGCCTTCCTCAACGCATCGCGGATCATGCGCGAGACCGGCTGCGCGGCGGTGAAGCTCGAAGGCGGCCAGGTGATGGCGCCGACCATCGAATTCCTGGTCAAGCGCGGCATCCCGACGATGGCCCATGTTGGCCTGCAGCCGCAGAAGGTAAACATGCACGGTTATGCGGCCAAGGGCCGGCGGCGTGCCGAATGGGAAGACGTGATCGACGACGCCAAGGCGGTCGCAGAGGCGGGTGCGTTCGCCACCGTGCTCGAGGCGGTCGCCGCGGAACTGGGCGAGAAAGTCACCCAGAGCGTGCCCAACGTGGTCATCGGCATCGGCGGCGGGGTGGGGACCGACGGCCAGATCCTGGTCACCGAGGACATGATCGGCCTGTTCGCGACCACGCCGACCTTCGTCAAGCGCTATGCCGAATGGGGCGCGGCGATCGACGAGGCGGCGGCCCACTATGCCGAAGAAGTAAAGGCCCGGCGCTTCCCGGCGCGCGAGCATACATATTCCATGCGGGATTAGCCCCGCGACACGGTTTCCGGCCGCCTCAGCGTTTGCGATCCCACGGGCCGCAAGCTAAGGTAGCCGCCCGTTCCCGAGTAGGAGGTTACTGAGTGAGCGACATCTTCCGCGAAGTCGATGAAGAAGTCCGCCAAGAGCAGGTCATCACTTTCCTGAAGCGTTATGGAAAGTACCTGGCGGCCGTCATCGTCCTGGCCATCGCCCTTGTCGCAGGATACCGCTACCTCGAGGACCGGCAGCATCGCGAGCACGCCGTGCAGGGCGACGCATACGATGCGGCGGTGGCGCTGGTCGATGACGCCAAGCCAGCCGAAGCGCTGCCGAAGCTGCAGGCGGTCGCCAAGGATGGCGGTGCCGACAGCTATGGCCTTCTGGCGCGTTTCCGTGTCGCCGAACTGCAGAACCAGTCCAAGGACACCAAGGCCGCGCAGGCCACATACGATGCCATTGCCGCGGATTCTGCCGTCGACAAGGTGTACCGCGACCTGGCTGCCTACTATGCCGCGTCGCTTCTGCTGGAAAGCGGCGGCGGTCCCGAGCTTGAGAAAAGGGTCAAGGCCATGTCCGGCGATGACAATGTCTGGCATCTGTCGGTCGAGGAACTCAACGGCCTGAACCACTACAAGATGGGGCAGCGCGACGCCGCCGTGAAGACGTTCAAGGAACTGCTGGAGAAGGCGCCGGCCGATTCCGGTTTCAAGCTGAGGGCGCAGCAGATGCTGGCCGTGCTTGGCGTCCCGGCCGACGAAATCCAGACTGAAAACAAGACCAAGTAGGTGGTGCGCCTGATGCCGATGTCCCGTCGCAATTACGGTTATACGCGCAGCGTCGGCTGGACCGCCGTCACGGCGGTCGCGTTGCTCGCCCTGCTTTCCTCCTGCGGTGGCAAAGAGAAGAAGATCGTCCTGGAAGGCGAGCGCAAGGCCATCGTCGAACTGAACGACGTGGTCACGCCCGACGAGGCGCTGAAGGCGGTGCCGGTCACCTTGCCGCAGCCCTATGCCAACCCGGAATGGCCGCAGGCCGGCGGCTACGCCAACCACGCGATGCACCACCTCGCGCTTGGCCCGTCGCCGCGTATCGTCTGGCGCGCCAATGTGGAAGGCTCCACAGCGAACCGCAACCTGGTGTCGCAGCCGGTCGTCGCGCAGGGCATGGTATTCGCGCTCGGCTCGGGCTGGGAAATATCCGCGTTCAGCGCCGACAGCGGCGCGGTCGCCTGGCGCCAGCGGCTGAAGGCGCCCAAGGACAAGGAAAAGGAAGACACCGCCTCGGGTGGCGGCGTCGCCTTCGACAACGGCAGGCTTTACGTGACGCTGGGCACCGGCGAGGCGCTCGCGCTGGATCCGCGCACCGGCGGCGAGTTGTGGCGGGTGAAGTTCGACGTCGCATTGCGCGGCGCACCGACAGCCTCGGAAGGCTTCGTCTACGTCACCACCCACGACAACCAACTCTACGCGCTCAACGCCGAGACCGGCGCCACGGTGTGGACCCATGTGGCCATCGCCGAAGCGGCGGGCCTGGTGGGCTCGGCCAGCCCGGCGGTGATCGGCGACACGGTCGTCGCCGCATTCTCGTCCGGCGAGCTGTTCGCGCTCCAATCCAGCAACGGTCGCGTCGCGTGGGCGGATTCGCTAACCCGGGTCGGCCGCATGACCGCGTTGTCGACGCTCAACGACATCGACGGATCCCCGGTCATCGACCGCGGCGCGGTGTTCGCCGTGGGCCATTCCGGTCGCATGGCCTCGATCGACCTGACCACCGGCTCGCGCCTGTGGGAGAACGACGTCCCCAGCGCCCAGACGGTCTGGGTGGCGGGCGACTATCTTTATGTGGTGACTGCCGACAACCAGCTGATGTGCCTGTCGCGCCGGACCGGCAAGGCGAAGTGGGTCACCGACATGCTGCGCTACAAGAAGAACAACAAGAAGAAGGCGCTGATCACCTGGACCGGCCCTGTGCTGGCGGGAGACCGCCTGCTGGTCGTCACCAACAACGGCATGCTGGCGTCGTTCTCGCCCTATACCGGCGAATTTCTCGGCGGCATCGAGATTCCCAGCAAGAAGAACTACATCGAACCCGTGGTCGCCAACGGCACCCTCTATCTGATGGGCGACGACGGCGAACTACTGGCGATGCGGTAACGATGCGGAGATGTCCTTTACCGCAGCCATCATCGGCCGACCCAATGTCGGTAAATCAACGCTCTTTAACCGGCTGACCGGTCGGCGCCTGGCGCTGGTCGACGACCGGCCGGGCGTCACCCGCGACCGCCGCGAAGCAGCGGCGCGCATCGCCGGGCTGGAGTTCACCCTGATCGATACCGCCGGCCTGGAGGACGTCCACGACGACTCCATGGAAGCGCGCATGCGCCAGCAGACGGAACGCGCCGTCGAATCCGCCGACGTGGTCATGTTCATGATCGACGCCCGCGCCGGCGTCACGCCGCTCGACGAGCATTTCGCCCAGTGGCTGCGCCAGACCGGCAAGCCGGTCGTCGTGGTCGCCAACAAGGCCGAAGGCTCCGCGGGCGAGAGCGGCTATCTCGAGGCCTTCGGGCTCGGCCTCGGCACCCCGGTGCAGATTTCCGCCGAGCATGGCCAGGGCATGGGCGAACTCTACGACGCGCTGTCCGAGCATGCCGAGATCATTGTCCCGACCGAGGATGGCGAAGACGATGACGCCGAGCACGAGGACGGTGTCCTGCATCTCGCCATCATCGGCCGCCCGAATGCCGGCAAGTCGACGTTAATCAATACCCTGATCGGCGAAGAACGGCTGCTGGCCGGTCCGGAAGCCGGGCTGACCCGCGATTCGATCTCGGTCGAATGGGAGTACGACGGCAAGCGGATCAAGCTGTTCGACACCGCCGGCATGCGCCGCAAGGCGCGGGTGATCGACAAGCTGGAGAAGCTCTCGGTCGCCGACGGCCTGCGCGCGGTCAAGTTCGCCCAGATCGTCGTATTGCTGGTCGATGCCACCTCTCCGCTCGACCGCCAGGACCGGGTTCTCGCCAGTCTGGTGGCCCGCGAGGGCAGGGCGCTGGTGGTCGCGCTCAACAAGTGGGACCTGGTCGAGAACAAGAAAGAGGTTCTCAAGGAAGTCGAGGACATGCTCGACCTGGATATGCCGGAAATCCGCGGCGTTCAGCTCGTTCAGTTTTCGGCCCTGACCGGACGCGGCCTCGACACGCTGATGCCTGCCGTGATGAAGGCCTACGAGGCGTGGGACAGCCGGATATCGACGGCCCGGCTCAACCGCTGGCTCGATGGCGCCATCCAGGCCCATCCGCCGCCGGCGCCGTCCGGCCGCCGCCTGAAGCTGCGCTACATGACCCAGGTCAAGGCGCGTCCGCCGACCTTCGTGTGCTTCTGCTCGCGTCCGGACGATGTGCCGGAGTCCTATATCCGCTATCTGCAGAACGGCCTGCGCGACACGTTCGACATGTGGGGCACGCCGATCCGCATCCGGCTGAAGAAGTCGGAGAACCCGTTCGCGGACAAGGACTGAACCGGCTCGCGACCGTCTAGTCACTGGCACGCTAACGGCGAATAATTCCTGCTCGGCAGCCGCCGAACGCAACCGGCGTCTTATAAGAAATAGTGACCGGGCTTCGCATGGCGACGGCCGCGGGCTCGAAGATCAAGCCGGAACACCCGAAATGATGGCTGGAAAAGACGTTGTGGCGATTGCGGCCGGTCTGATGGCCTGGTTTGCCGCTGTCGGGGCGCAGGCGTCCGAGACGCCGCCGGACATCCTGACGTCATACGCGGCCTGCACGGACCGCCAAGCCGAGTCCGCCGTCAGGCTCGGCTATTGTACGAGCCTGGTTTCGCTTGTCGAAGCGGGACATCTGACCCGCGCGGAATTCCGGCTGCGCGATCCCTACGTGGCCCGCGCCTCGATCCATCACGACGCGAACCGTAATCAGGAAGCGCTGTCGGATCTGGACAAGGCCGTCCACCGAGTACAGATCGACTCCGGCAAGCCACTTGCGAAGAAACGCGACGTGTTTCCCGACTACTACGTCTATCTGCTGCGGGGACAGGTGCAATTCGAGCTTGGCCGGTATGAGGCGGCGATCGGCAGCCTGCAACAGGCGGAAAGCCTGACTCGCGTCGGCAAGATCGGCAAGTCGGCGCGCAAACAGGCACAAGTCCAGATCGATGTCCTGAGCGGCGCCGCCTATGGCCGTATAGGCCGCATGAGCGAGGGGCTTGATGCAATCGGCAAGGCCATCGCGCAAGACCGCGGATCGGCGGAGGCTTACCGCGCCCGGGCGGAGATCTACGAGGCGCTGGGACAAACCGAGGCGGCGGCGGCCGATACAGCCAGAGCCACGGATCTTTCCGACTAACGCGTTTCCCGCCAGTTCACCAACTCGCCCTGACCGGTCCAGTCGGACGATACCATCCGAACGATGCTGGGCGCGATGTCGGCGGGCATCGGCAGGGTTGCCGGATCTTCGCCCGGCATGGCTTTCGCGCGCATGGCGGTGCGGGTGCGTCCCGGATTCAGCAGGTTGACGCGTATCGGCGTGCCGTCGAGTTCTTCGGCGTAGGTCTTGACCATCATGTCGAGACCCGCCTTGGAGACCGCATAGGCACCCCAATAGGCGCGCGGCACATGTCCCAGCGTCGCCGAGATGAACAGCGCCCGGCCAGCCTCCGATGCCCGCAGCAGCGGATCGAACGCGCGGATCAGGCGCCAGTTGGCGGTCAGGTTCACCTGGATCACCTCGTCCCATACCTTGGGCGAGATGTGGTGCATGGGCGCGAGTTCACCCAGGATACCGGCATTGCCGACCAGAATGTCGAGCCGTCCCCAGCGCTCGTGGACGGCGCCGCCAACCCGGTCGATGAGATCACCCTGTTTCAGGTCGAGCGGCGTCAGGGTCGCCGAACCGCCCGCCGCCTGTATATCGTCGTCGAGTTCCTCGAGGGCTCCAACGGTGCGGGCGACGGCGATGACATGCGCCCCGGCCTTCGCCAGCGCCAGCGCGGCCTGATAGCCGATGCCTCGCGAGGCGCCTGTCACCAGCGCGATCTTTCCGGACAATGGCTGGGTCATGCTTCCGCGAGCAGCGAGAGCTGGGACTGCTGGCCGCCGTCATGATCGACCAGACGGATCGGATACTCGCCCGAGAAGCACGCGTCGCAATATTGCGGCTGGCGCGCGTCGCGGCCGGTCTCGCCCACGGCGCGGTAGAGCCCGTCCATGGACAGGAAGGCGAGGCTGTCGACGCCGATCAGCCGCGCCATGTCGTCGATGCTCATGCGCGCCGCCAGCAGCTTGTGCCGCTCGGGCGTGTCGACACCGTAGAAGCAGGAATGGGTCGTCGGCGGGCTGGCGATGCGCATATGCACTTCCTTGGCGCCGGCACTGCGGATCATTTCGACGATCTTGATCGAGGTGGTGCCGCGCACGATACTGTCATCGACCAGGATCACCCGCTTGCCGGCGATCTGCGCCTTGTTGGCGTTGTGCTTGAGGCGCACGCCGAGGTGGCGGATCGAATCCGTCGGCTCGATGAAGGTGCGGCCCACATAGTGGTTGCGGATGATACCCAGCTCGAACGGGATGCCGGATTCCTGGGAATAGCCGATGGCCGCGGGCGTGCCGGAATCGGGGACCGGGATCACCAGGTCGGCGTCGACCGGCATTTCCCGCGAGAGCTCGGCCCCGATGCGCTTGCGGATCTCGTAGACGCTGCCGCTGCTGGTCAGGGTGTCCGGCCGCGAGAAATAGATGTTCTCGAAGATGCAGGGACGGGCCTTCAGCTGCGGGAACGGGCGCAGGCTCTGGATGCCGTTTTCAGTGAAGACGATCATCTCGCCCGGTTCGATCTCGCGGACATACTTGGCGCCGATGATGTCGAAGGCGACGGATTCGGAGGCGAGCACCGGAACGCCACCCTCCATCTCGCCCAGCACCAGCGGGCGGATGCCGAGCGGGTCGCGAATGCCGATCATCTTCTTCTGGGTCAGGATCACCAGCGAATAGGCGCCCTCGATCTGGCGCAGCGCATCGACTACCCGGTCGACCAGGCGCGGCTGCTGGCTGAGCGCCACGAGGTGGATGATCACCTCGGTGTCGGAACTGGCCTGGAAGATGGCGCCCTTGCTTACCAGCATGCGCCGCAGGGTCATGGCGTTGGTCAGGTTGCCGTTGTGCCCGATGGCGAAACCGCCACCCGACAGCTCGGCGAACAGTGGCTGCACATTGCGCAGCACGGTCCCGCCCGATGTGGAATAGCGGTTGTGGCCGATCGCCGAGTCACCGGGGAGTGAGGCGATGACGCTCTCCGAACTCAGCGTGTCGCCGACAAGGCCCAGCGCGCGCTCGGAATGGAACTGCTTGCCGTCATAGCTGACGACGCCAGCCGCTTCCTGGCCGCGGTGCTGCAAGGCATGCAGGCCGAGCACCGTCAGCGCGGCGGCGTCCGGATGGCCATAAATCCCGAATACGCCGCACTCCTCGTGCAGCTTGTCGTCGTCGAATGGATTGGTGGATACCGTCACTTCGGCCCTGACTCCGCCGGTTGCCTCTCTAGCAGGTTCGGTATCTGCTGTCGTGCGGGTGTATAGCTCGATTCCCGGACCATGTCAGTTCCCGAATGCACCTACAGCACCCCGGATTCGTCGCGGGAGTCCTGCCGTTTTTCCTTGGGGGCGGGCCGCATCTTCTCAGGCACGAGACGTTCGATCGCCGCCGCCGCCGCCCTTACATGGGGCAGCAGCCGGGAACTTTCCACCCATTTGGCGTCCGTCTTTTCCTCGTCGCTTCCTTCATCGTAAAGACCGATGACGTGGACCGTGGCGATGTAGATCAGCGCTACCACCACGCCGCCCCGCAGGATTCCGAAAGCGATCCCCAGCATCCGGTTGGCCGGACCCAGCAAGCTGGCGCGCTTGGTGTTGCGCGACAGGTAGCCGGCGACGACCAGCAGCGCCACCAGGGCCAGGATGAACAGGCCTGCTCCGGCAATGATTCCCGCCCATTGCGAATCGTCTATCCAGCGCTCGAGCAATTCCTTGGCCGGATCGAAGAAGGTGAGGGCGATCCAGCCCGCGCCGATCCAGGCCGCCAGCGACAAAATCTCGCGAACCAGGCCGCGGTACATGCCGATGATGGCCGACAGGCCGACCACGGCGACGATGATGATATCGAGAGTGGCGATACTTTCCATGAACCCTCAGGACAGGAACAGGTCTTTGACGGCCTGCAGCTTTTCAAGTTCGGTCAGGCGCAGACTGGACTTGGCGGTCTTCGACGACTGCGGCAACCAGGCACGGGCAAAACCCAGCTTCTCGGCTTCCTTCAGCCGCGCGTCGGACTGCGCCACCGGCCTGACTTCTCCGGCGAGGCTGATCTCGCCGAAGATCACGGTTTCCGCGGGCACGGGAATGTCGGTCAGCGACGACACCAGCGCAGCGGCCACCGCGAGATCGGCGGCCGGTTCCGTTACTCTCAGGCCGCCAGCCACGTTAAGGTAGACATCCTGGCCACCGAAGCCGAGGCCGCAACGGG
>CAMBYA010000075.1 GCA_945872035.1 Rhizobium sp. Q54 | reverse complement strand
TTCTCAACACCGACAGCGCCCTGCGTGACGCCAACCGCGCCGCCATTACGAGCGGGCTGCGCGCGCTTACCCGCATCTCCAAGCCGACCATCGCCATGGTGCGTGGCATATGCATGGGCGGCGGCTGCGCCATCGCGCTGACCTGCGACATACGCTTCGCGTCGCCCGAGGCGAAGCTCGGCATTCCGCCGGCCAAGCTGGGCCTTGCCTATACGCTCGAGGACATGAAGCAACTGGTCGACGTGGTCGGCCCGTCCCACGCCAAGAGCATGATGTTCACCGGCCGGGCCGTGCCCGCCGCCGAAGCGCTCGCGATCGGCCTGGTGAACGCGGTCTATCCGCTCGACGCGATCGAGCGGGAGACGAGGGACTTTGCTGCCCAGATCGCGCGCAACTCGCAGTTTTCCGTCCGCGTCCTAAAGCAGATCATCGCCATGATCGCTGATGGCGCCGACGCCGAGACCGAGGAAAGCTGGAAGCTGGCAATGGGCGCTTATGCGGGCGAGGATTACCGCGAAGGCGTCGCCGCGTTCCTCGGCAAACGCCCGCCGAAATTCACGTTTTCCTGAGGTCTACTTCTTCTTCGCCGCGGGCTTGGCCGGTTCCGTCGCCGCAGCCTTCGGCCGCTCCGGGAAATCCACCTTGATGTCGGGCAGCTTTGCGTTCACCCGCTTGATGACTTCGTCGGTGGCGTCGTAGCCGGAACCGTCGCGGATGTAGAGCACCGCCGAGCCGTCGACGAAGCGGCTGATGCCGTGGTCCTGGCGGACCTGCTGGCCGACCATCGTGGCAACCGTGTTGAACTGTTCGATGGCCTTTTCGCCGGCCTTGCCCATCTCGTCCTCGACCTTGGTGAGCACGCCGTCGATCTGGGCCTTGATACTGTTGTACTGGTCGACGGCCTTCTGGTATTCGGCCGGATCGATGGTGTCCCTGGCCTCGCGGACCGGCGCGAACTCCTTCTCCAGCTTGTCGATCGCCATTTTGTATGCGGCGGCCTCGATATCGTGGCGCTTGGCCATCTGGTCGAAGACGCTCTGCATGGCGGTAGCTTCGGTTGCGAGGCGCGCGGAGTCCATCACCAGGAATGGGGTTGTCGTCGGGGCGTTCGTCGCGGGCGCAAGCGGCGCCAGCGCCGGCGTCTCGGCACGGGCGGCGAACGGCAGGGCAAGTGCGGCCATCAGGACCAGGGAACGGATCATTGCTGGGGCGCTCCTTTGGCCGGTAATTCGACGGTCGGCACCTCGGCATTGAGGAAAGTCTGGATCAGGTTCGTGATGTCGTTTGCGCCCGGCGCGGCCAGCTTATCGGAGACCAGGGCGTCGTACGCATTCTTGTCCAGCACCAGGTCGAGCGACATGCCGCTGGCGACGCGCTTGATGATGGCCTGGAGTTTCGGCTGCAGCGTTGCCATGGCCGCCTGGCCGCGGGCTTCGATTTCCTCGAGGCCCTTCTTGTCGTCCTCCGCGGTCTGGGCGATACGCTGTTCCAGCGATGCCTGGCGCTGTTGGCGGTCGTCGGCCGAGATGTGGGCGGAGTCTACCCTGAGCGCACGAAGCTCCTCCTGCAGCGATTCGTATCTGTACCTGGTGTTCTGGCGGTAAGCCGCCTTGGCTGCCTCCACCTTCTTGTCCAGGTCGTGGGTGACCAGCGACCTCTGGCTGAGCGCCTCGAGGTCGACCACGGCGATCCTGGGCGGCGGGAGCGTTTCCGCCAGGGCCGGGAAGGTGCCGGCAAGGGCAATCAGCACAAGGGTGCAGCGAAGCAATGTTTTCATGGCGCTCGTCTATAGGCAGGCCGCTGTCGCTGGTAAAGCGTGGTCATCAGATTGTCATGGAAAATTCACCGAGCCACAGGCGCGTCGGCGGCCGCTCCCGGGCCTGCCAGGAACGCTTCCACCCGCTGCGCCACGTTCCGGCGGATGTTCATGTAGAACAGATTGTAGTCGTAGATGTGGTAATTGCCGCCCGGCAGGACCAGGCCGCTATAGCCCTTGCCGTCCGGCGGCGAGGCGTAGAGCACGCCGTCGTTGCAATGGGCGCCGGTGATCCTGGCGTCGGGCGTGCCCAACGGATCGTCGGTTGTCGGCAGCGCGCCCAGGTTCAGGGCGGCAGGCGCGTTCTCCCCCGAAATGTCCCAGCGCAGCGGGTTGACGCAGAGCAGTGTCTTGCCGCTGTTCGCTTCATAGACCCCGTCATAGCGGAAGCCTACATTGTCGAACAGGCTGGCCGGATCGGCATCCTTCACGGCGAAGCTGTTCCAGCTGGCAAGGCAACCGGTCTGGGTGGGCGCCGTGCACGGCTGGATGTCCTTGTAGACCCGGCTGAACAGGTCCATGGGCAGGGCGAAACCCACGGCATAGGCGGCGACCATGCGGGCGGCGAGCGGCGTGCCGTCGACCTCGTCGCGCAGCAGGTAGGAGAGGTGGCGGCTGCCCTGGCTGTGCGCGGCGAGGATGAACGGCCGGCCGTTGTTGTCATTCCTGATGTAGTGTCGGAACGCGCGGCGCACGTCCTCATAGGCCAGGTCGAGCGCCTTGTCGCCGTCCTCGCGGTTCTTCGGGAAGAAGGCGCCCAGCGTCGCCTGCCGGTACAGCGGTGCGTAGACCCTGGCCGAGCCGTTGAAGGCGCTGGCCTGGTACTTCAGCACGAAGCCGTCGAGACGCTCGCGAGCGTCCTTGTCATTGATCGGCGCGTTCCAGCCGGTGCGGTTGTAGTAGGTGGTCGGCGCGATGAAGAACACGTCGACCTTGGCCGTCGCCTGGTTGTCGGCGGCGGCTGGCGCCTTCGGCACCTGGTCGGCGGCGTCCCGCGTCGTGGGCAATGCCGCCCAGGACGCCGGATCGGCATAGTCGGGCTCGGACGGTGCGGGCAGGGCGGCGAACGGTTCGGCCGGGGTCATGGCCCAATAGCTCAGCTCATCCTTGAACGCGGCCAGCAGGGTGATGGCGACGACGGCGAGCACCAACAGTCCGGCGACGATGTAGAGGAAAATCCTGGCCACGCGCGCCTCAGTCCTTGTCCCAGATCGGCTTGCCGCTGCCCGGCAGGCCCAGACGGTGCCATTTGTCGGTGACGGTCGCGATCACGTCGTCGCGCATGCGGATCTTGCGGCCCCATTCCCGCTTGGTCTCGGGCGGCCACTTGTTGGTGGCGTCGAGGCCGATCTTGCTGCCCAGGCTTTCCTCGGGCGAGGCGAAGTCCAGATAGTCGATGGGCGTGTTCTCGATCAGGGTGATGTCGCGGGCCGGATCCATGCGGGTCGAGATCGCCCACATCACATCCTTCCAGTTCCGCGCGTCGATGTCGTCGTCCACCACGATCACCCATTTGGTGTACATGAACTGGCGCAGATAGGACCAGACGCCGAGCATGACACGCTTGGCATGGCCCGGGTAGGCCTTGCGCATGGACACCACGGCGATGCGGTAGGAACAGCCCTCCGGCGGCAGCCAGAAGTCGGTGATCTCGGGGAATTGCTGGCGCAGCAAGGGAATGAATACCTCGTTGAGCGCCTCGCCTAGTACGCTCGGTTCGTCCGGCGGCCGGCCGGTGAACGTGGACAGGTAGATGGGATCGCGCCGCATGGTGATCGCCGAGACGGTGAACACCGGGAATTTCTCGACCGAGTTGTAATAGCCGGTGTGGTCGCCATACGGGCCTTCCTCGGCATAGTCGGTCAGCGACACATGGCCTTCCAGCACGATCTCGGCCTCCGCCGGTACCTTCAGCGGCACGGTCTTGCAGTCTACCAGTTCGACCTTGCGGCCCCGCAGCAGGCCGGCGAACTGGTATTCGGAAAGCGTGTCCGGCACCGGCGTCACCGCGGCCAGGATCGTCCCCGGATCGGCGCCGATCACCACGGCGGCGGGGAGCGGCTCGGACTTTTCCTGCATCCAGCGCTGGTGGTGCTGGGCGCCGCCCCGGTGCTTCAGCCAGCGCATGATGGTGGTGTTTCGGCCGGTCACCTGCATGCGGTAGATGCCCAGGTTGAAATCGTCCTCCTTGCGCTTGCCGGGTCCCTTGGTCACCACCAGCGGCCAGGTGATCAGCGGCGCGGGCTCGCCGGGCCAGCAGGTCTGGACGGGCAGGGCGGACAGGTCCACGTCGGCGCCCTGCAGCACCACCTGGTGCACCGGCGCGCTGGACGTGGTCTTGGGCTTCATCGCCATCACGGTGCGCAGCAGGGGCAGCATGTCGAGCGCCTCGCGCCAGCCGCCGGGCGGCTCCGGCTGGCGCAGGAAGGCCAGCGTTTCGCCGACCTCGCGCAGTTCTTCGGGCTTGCGGTCCATGCCCAGCGCCACCCGCTCGACCGTGCCGAACAGATTGACCAGCACCGGCATGGCGCTGGGCGTCCCGTCCGCCTTCAGCGCGTTCTCGAACAGCACGGCGGGACCGCCCTCGGCCAGCAGGCGGGTCTGGATCTCGGTCATCTCCAGCACGGTCGACACCCGCTCCGTCACGCGCACCAGCAGGTTGCGGCTTTCGAGGGTCGCCATGAAGTCGCGCAGGGAGGAATAGGGCATGGTTTATCCGAGTTGGCCGGCAATGATGGCAGCAAAGACGATCCAGCCAAAGCGTATGTTGGACTTGAACGTCCGCAGGCAGTTGGCCGCATCGTCGGTGTCGAGGCGGACGATCTGCCAGGCGAAATGGGCTCCCGCGGCGGCGAGGCCGAGATGGAAGTACCTGCCCAGGTCGCACAGGAAACCCGCCACGGCCCAGAATGCCAGCGCAGCGGTGTAGATGACGCACAGGAACGGCTTCGTCCGTTCGCCCAGCGCCAGCGCCGACGACTTCACACCCGCCGCCGTGTCGTCGGCTCGGTCCATGTGGGCATAGATGGTGTCGTAACCCAGGGTCCAGCAAAAGCAGCCCGCATAGAGCAGCAGCGCCGGCCATCCCGGATACTGGCCGGTCACCGCGGGCCAGCCGAGCAGCGCGCCCCAGTTGAAGACGATGCCGAGCACCGCCTGCGGCCAGTGCGTCACCCGCTTGGCCAGCGGATAGAGTACCACCAGCGGCAGCGACAGCACGGCCACGACGAGGGTGCGCGGCGTGAACGATACCAGGATGGCCAGCCCGATCAGCCCCAGCACGATCACCAGCGCGACCGCGCCCGGCACGCCGATGGCGCCGCTGGCGATGGGGCGGCCGGCGGTGCGCGCCACCCTGGCGTCGATGTCCCGGTCCCAGATGTCGTTGACCGCGCAGCCCGCGCCGCGCATCACCAGCGCGCCGGCGCCGAACGCCAGCAGGATCAGCAGGATCTCCGGCGACCACGGATGTAACCCGGTGTCGGTGACGGCCAGCATGGTGCTCCACCAGCACGGCCACAACAGCAGCCAGGCGCCGACCGGCCTGTCGAGCCGCATCAGCCGCGCCCACGGCCGCAGCGGCCTGGGCAGCCAGCGGTCCACCCAGCCGTCGGGGACGGCGTCGCCAGGGATCGTGTCGCCAGCACGCGATCTGGTCGGCTCCATCAGGGCTGCTTCCGCTTGGTCATCGAAGTGTGTTAGCGCTATCGCCGTTCAGGAGCAACCGCCCGTCATGGCCTACGACCACTCGAAAATCCGCCTGTTCGTCGACGCGCCGCTGACGCCGGGCGCCGCCGTCGAGCTGGCCGCCGACCACGTCCATTACATGCGCGCGGTGATGCGCCAGCGCGAGGGCGACCGCTTCCACATCTTCAACGGACGCGACGGCGAATGGATCGCCGAGCTGACCGCGCTGGGCAAGAAGGCCGGCGCGGCCCGGCTGCATGAGCACATCCGCGAGCAGACCTCGGTGCCTGACCTCTGGCTCGCCTTCGCGCCGATCAAGGGCGCGCGGCTCGATTTCGTCGTGCAGAAGGCCACCGAGCTGGGCGTCGCCGTGCTGCAGCCGGTGCTGACCGAGCGCACGGTGGTGCGCAACCTCAACCTGGACCGGCTGCGCGCCAACGCCGTAGAGGCCGCCGAGCAGTGCGAATGCCTGGGCGTGCCCGAGATCCGCGAGCCCCAGACTCTAAGGAACCTGTTGGGCGGCTGGCCCGCCGGGCGCGGCCTGATCTTCTGCGACGAGGGCGGCGACCGGCCCGCGCTCGAGACCCTGGACTCAGTGAAGGGTCAGGGCAGTGCCTGGGGAATCCTGACTGGCCCCGAGGGCGGCTTCTCCGACGCCGAGCGGGCGCTGATCCATGCCCAGAAGTCGGCGCTGCCGATCAGCCTGGGTCCGCGGATCATGCGCGCAGACACCGCCGCCGTCGCGGCGCTGGCCCTGTTTCAGGCCACGCTGGGCGATTGGGGCACGAGCGCCGCGCACCGCGCCACGTGATTGGCTCTTGAAAGCTGCCTCGGCAGCCGTTACTTGGCGGTACTCAAACGGGGTGGAGCCTAATTCATGGCCGGCGTACCGGGCCAAGCAAACCAGACGCTCGTGGAGTCGAAGAGGCAGCTCGTCGACTATATCGAGAGTGGCAACAAGCCCAAGGAATACTGGCGCGTCGGCACCGAACACGAGAAGTTCGGCTTCCGCTGGGCGGACAAGCAGGCGCTGCCCTATGACGGGCCGGCGGGCATCCGTGCGGTCCTGAACGGCATGAAGCGGTTCGGCTGGGAGCCGGTCTCCGAGGGCGACAACGTCATCGCGCTGAAGCAGGACGGCGCGTCGATCACGCTGGAGCCGGGCGGCCAGTTCGAGCTGTCGGGCGCGCCGCTCGAAAGCATCTGGCAGACCTGCGACGAGGTGAACACCCATCTGACCCAGGTGCAGGAAGTGTCCCGCGAGCTGGGCATCGGCTTCATCGGCCTGGGCATGACGCCCAACATGCGCCGCGACGACGTGCCGATGATGCCGAAGGGCCGCTACCAGATCATGCGGCGCTACATGCCGACCGTCGGCACCATGGGCCTCGACATGATGTTCCGCACCTGCACGGTGCAGGCGAACCTGGACTATTCCTCCGAAGCCGACATGGTGAAGAAGTTCCGCGTATCGCTGGCGCTGCAGCCGGTGGCGACGGCGCTGTTCGCCAACTCGCCCTTCATGGACGGCAAGCCCAACGGCTATTTGTCCTATCGCAGCCACATCTGGGAAGACACCGACCCGGACCGCTGCGGCGTGCTGCCCTTCGTGTTCGAGGACGGCATGGGTTTCGAGCGCTACGTCGACTATGTGCTCGATGTGCCGATGTACTTCATCTACCGCGACGGCCGGTATATCGACGTCGCCGGCCAGTCGTTCCGGGATTTCATGAACGGCAAGCTGCCCGGCCGTCCCGGTGAACTGCCCACCATGGACGACTGGGAACAGCACATGACCACCGTGTTCCCGGAGGTCCGCCTGAAGAAGTTCCTCGAGATGCGCGGCGCCGACGGCGGCCCGTGGAAGCGGCTGTGCGCGCTGCCCGCGCTGTGGGTCGGCCTGCTCTACGACCAGGGCGTGCTCGACGCCGCCTGGGACATCGTGAAGGACTGGACGCTCGAGGACCACGACCGGCTGCGCTCGGACGTGCCGCGCCTCGCGCTCAGGGCGACGATCGGCAACGAGACCATCCAGGACATCGCCAGGAAGGTGCTGGCGTTGTCGTCGGAAGGCCTGCGCCGCCGCGCCCGGCTCGACTACAAGGGCGACGACGAGACCGGCTTCCTCGCCTCCTTGAAGCACATCGCCGAAACCGGCCGCACCCAGGCCGATGACCTGCTGGAGGCCTATAATGGCCGCTGGAACGGCAGCGTGCTGCCGGTGTTCGAGGAATTCGCGTACTGACGGCGCGACGCGTCTACAGGATTATCGCGACGAGCATCGCGGCGAACAGGCCTAGCACGCCGAACACCAGGAAGTATTTCGGACTGGCTTCCTTCAGCGCCCACAACACAACAGACACCAGGAAGATCGCGCTGAAGCCCACGGCCGCGGTGTTGAGCAGCAGGCCGATGACCTGTTTCCAGGCCGGCGGCTCGCCGACGACCGGACGGTCGAGGAAGCCGACGCTGCTCGCCCAGTAGAGCAGGGCGATCGCGACCAGGTAGAGCGCCATGCCGCCGACCGCGCCGAGCCAGCGCATCCGAGGATCGGGCACGAGATGCTCGTCGATCCTCTCCCGCTGTTCCGAGAGGATGTCGTGATACGTCTTGTCGCGCCTGAAATCCATGCGCCGTCCGGTAAAATATGTCTGCCTCGTCCCGAAACCGCAGCTTGTGCCTTTTGCGCCCCGGCCGCCAGCCCAAATTGGGCACAATAGCGCGGCCACGCGCAATTCTCCGTGCGCCACACCGTAGCGCGGTCGTGGCAACGACGCCGCGTCGAGAGCGTCAGAGCCGCGGGTGACCTCAGGCCGACGCCGTGCCGCCCACCGTCAGGCCATCGATCAGCATGGTCGGCTGGCCGACGCCGACGGGCACGCCCTGGCCGCTCTTGCCGCAGGTGCCGATGCCGCTGTCCAGCTTCATGTCGTTGCCGATCATGCGGATGTGCTTGAGCGCCTCGGGGCCGACGCCGATCAGGGTGGCGCCCTTCACCGGCGCGCCGACCTTACCGTTCTTCACCCGATAGGCCTCGGTGCAGGTGAACACGAACTTGCCGCTGGTGATGTCCACCTGGCCGCCGCCGAAGTTCACGGCATAGATGCCGTCCTTCACCGCGGCGATGATCTCGCCCGGGTCCTTGTCGCCGCCCAGCATAAAGGTGTTGGTCATGCGCGGCATGGGCATGTGGCCATAGCTCTGGCGCCGTCCGTTGCCGGTGGGCGCCATGCCCATCAGCCGGGCGTTGAGCCGGTCCTGCATGTAGCCTTTCAGAATCCCGTCCTCGATCAGCACGGTAGAGGAGGTGGGCGTGCCCTCGTCGTCCACGGTCAGCGAGCCGCGGCGGCCTTCGAGGGTGCCGTCGTCGATCACGGTGACGCCCTTGGCGGCGACCCGCTCGCCGAGCAGCCCGGCGAACGCGGAGGTCTTCTTGCGGTTGAAGTCGCCTTCGAGGCCGTGGCCGATCG
>CAMBYA010000074.1 GCA_945872035.1 Rhizobium sp. Q54 | reverse complement strand
ATCTCCAGCAGCCGCATGACGTTGGCCGGGCTGAAGAAGTGCAGGCCGATGACATCCTCGGGCCGGCTGGTGACGGAGGCGATCTCGTTCAGGTCAAGGTAGGACGTGTTGGAAGCCAGGATGCAGCCCGGCTTGCAGATGCCGTCGAGCTTGCGGAATACGTCCTTCTTGATCTCCATGTTCTCGAAGATCGCCTCGATGACGATGTCCACGCCGGCCATGTCGTCATAGCTCAGGCTCGGCGTGATCAGGCCGAGGCGCTTGTCGACCTGCTCGGCGGTCAGGCGGCCCTTGGCCTGGGTGTTGCGGTAGTTCTGCTCGATGATCTTCATGCCGCGGTCGAGCGCTTCCTGGGTCGCCTCGACGACGGTCACCGGGATGCCCGCATTGGCGAAGTTCATGGCGATGCCGCCGCCCATGGTGCCCGCGCCCAGCACCGCCGCGGTCTCGATCTTGCGCAGCGGCGTGTCCTTCGGGACGTCCGGGATCTTGGCCACCTCGCGCTCGGCGAAGAACATGTAGCGCAGCGCCTTGGATTCGGTGCTGGCCATCAGCTCGGTGATGCCCGCGCGCTCGACCTTCATACCCTCGTCGAACGGCAGGTTCACTGCCGCCTCGATGGTCTGGACGATCTTCTCGGGCGCCGGGAAGCCGCGCATCTTCGCGAGGCCCTTGCGGAAGTCGGCGAAGAAGTTCTCGGGCAGACTGGACGCGTCGATGTTGATGTCGCGCACCTTGCGCAGCGGCGCGCCCCTGTCGATCAGCCGGCGGGTGAAGTCGATCGCGCCGGCCTTCAGGTCGCCCTCGACCACCTCGTCGATGATGTCGAGTTTCCTGGCCTCGGGCGCCTTGATCGGATTGCCGTCGACGATCACCTTCAGCGCCCGCTCCGGGCCGATGAGGCGGGGCAGTCGCTGGGTGCCGCCGGCGCCCGGCAGCAGGCCCAGCTTCACCTCGGGCAGGCCGACCTGGGCCGAGGCGACCGCGACGCGGTAATGGGCCGCCAGGGCGGTCTCGAGGCCGCCGCCCAGCGCGGTGCCGTGAATCGCCGCGACGATGGGCTTGGACGCGTTTTCCATGGTCTCCTGCACCGAGCGCAGGTCCGGACCCTTCGGCGGCTTGCCGAACTCGGTGATGTCGGCGCCGGCGATGAAGGTGCGGCCGTCGCAGATCAGGATGATGGCCTTGACGTCCGGGTCGGAATCGAGCGCCTTGACGCCATCGAAAATACCCTGGCGGACAGGCGCTGAAAGGGCATTTACCGGCGGGCTATCGACTGTAATGATGCCGATATCACCCTGCTTCTCCCACCGTGCGGCAACTGACATGACTGAATTCCCTGAGTTGGTTCTTTTCTGGTTGGAAAGCTCGCACGACGGGTGGCCACCCGTGAGGCATTCCTGTTAGAACAGGTCGGACGAGCCGCCGACAATGTGCCAGACCACCGGTTTTACAGGCAAGGGTCATAGATGCCCGCTTTGATGCGCCGACGTGAAACGGGAGGCCGGATAGATCGTGCTCGTCCGCTCTCGTTCACCTTCAATGGAAGACCCTGCACCGGCTTCGCCGGTGACACGCTGGCGTCGGCTCTGCTGGCCAACGACATCTCGATCATCGGCCGCAGCCTGCGGCACAACCGGCCGCGCAGCATCATGGGCGCCGGCTATTCGGACCCGGGCGCCTACCTAAAGCTGCTGGAGAATGGCGCGACCCGAACCGTCCTCGCCACCCAGGTCGACCTCTATGAGGGGCTGGCGGCGGAAAGCCTGCTGCCGTGGCCGCCGCCGTCGCTGATGGAACGGTTGCGCCGCGACCAGCCGAAGCCGCCTGGAACGGATCCGGTCCATACGCCCATGCGGCCCGACTTCTCGGCCGAATCCGGCTTTGCCCATTGCGATGTGCTGGTGGTGGGCGGCGGACCCGCCGGACTGATGACGGCGCTGACCGCGGGGTATGCCGGTGCACGGGTGATCCTGGCCGACGACGGCGTGACGCTGGGCGGCAGCCTGCTGTGGTGCACCGCGGCAATCGACGGCATGCCCAGCGACGAGTGGCTCGCCGACGCCGAACTCGCGCTGCGCGGCCTCGACGACCTGCGCATCTTCAACCGCAGCACCGTAACCGGCATCGACGGACGCGGCCACGTGATCATCCTGCGCGAGATCCCTGACGCTTCCGGCGCGGGCGGCCGGCAGTGGCAGGTCTGGAAGGTGGTCGCCAAGCAGATCGTGCTCGCTTCGGGCTGCATCGAGCGCCCGTTCGTGTTCCCCGACAACGATACACCCGGCGTCATGCTGACCAGCGCGGTACTCGGCTATTCGCGCCAGTTCGCACTGCGGCCCGTCGACGGCCCAATCGCGGTGGTCGGCAACAACGACCGTATCCTCGAACTGGCGGCCCGCATGTATGACGAGGGTTTGCCGGTCGAGACGGTGATCGACGCCCGACGCGAGATCCGCGCCGAGATGGTCGCCGCCATGTGCGACCGCGGCATCAACCTGTTCGGTGGCCACGTCGTGACCAAGATCGCCGGCGATACCCACGTGGATTACCTTGAGGTGAACCATCTGGGCGACGGCAAGGTGGACGGTGCCAAGCGCCGCTTCGACTGCCGGTTCGTCGCCACGTCGGGCGGCTGGAATCCGCGCGTTGACCTGCTGCGCCAGGCCGGCGGCACCGTGGTCTACGATCCCGTCGTGGCGGCGCTCGTGCCGTCCGGGCTGGGATCGATCTCCTATGCCGTGGGCAGCATCGCCGGCAACGGCTCGCTCGGTTTCGCGCTGGCCTCGGGCCGCGATGCAGGCGCCGCGGCGGCACGGGCTGCCGGCTTCAGCAGCGGCGACGAGATCAACGTGCCGGGAACCGATGCCCAGCCCGGCCCGACTACCGGCATGGGCCTGTGGCAGGTGCCGCAATCGGGCCTGAGCAACAGGGCGCGTCAGTGGGTGGACTGGCGCCGCGACATGACCACCAGCGACCACACCGCCGCCGGACGCGGACCGGACGAGACCTGGCTGGGCGGCATCGCCGACACCCTGCTGACGCCCCCGAAGCCGGTCGTCAGCTTCGATTTCGTCACCATGAACGTCGACAAGCGTCCGGAGCCGCCGCTGCGGCTGCTGCCGGCCCATCCGCTGTTCGCCGCGCGGGACGCGGCATTCCGCCGCACCGGCGGCTGGCTCAGCCCGGCCTACTACCCGGTCGACAGCGTGACGCCTGAGGAGACGGTCACCCAGGAGATGCATGCCGCGCGCAACGCGGCCGGCCTGATCGACCTGTCGCTGCTTGGCAAGATCGAGGTCAGCGGCGAGGATTCGCCCGAGTTCCTCGAGTTCCTCTACTGCACCAAAATGGCCGACCTGCCCATCGGCACGGCCCGCTACGGCCGCATGCTCGATGATGGCGGCACCGTGGTCGATCACGGCGTCGTGGTGCGGCTGGACTACGACCGTTTCATCATACACACCTCGGCCGGCAATGACGGCCCGGTATGCGAGTGGTTCGAAAGCTGGCTGGCCAGCGACCTGAAGGGCATGTCGGTGCTGGTCTCCCCGGTCACGTCGGCATGGTCGACGCTGATGCTGGCGGGTCCCCGGGCGCGCCAGGTGCTGCTTGAGCTGAACCGCGACATCGACGTCTCCACGGCGGCGTTCCCGTTCCTGGCGGTGCGCGAAGGCAAGCTTGCCGGCGCGCCGGTACGGATCGTGCGCACCGGCAATATCGGCGAGGTATCGTTCGAGATCAGCGTCCCCGCCAATTACGGCCGCGCGCTGTGGGAGACGATCGCCATGACGGGCTCGCGCTATGGCCTGCGGCCGGTGGGCGAGTTGGCCATGCACCGGCTGGCCGCCGAGAAGGGCCGTATCGACATTCCCGGCGTGGCGCCGCGCAGCCTGACGCCATTCGATCTCGACCCGGTCGGCAAATACCGGCCGAAGGAGCAGGACTTCGTCGGCAAGACCGCGCTGGCGCGGGCACGCGGCGGACCGCAGGACAGGGCGCAACTCGTGGCGCTGCGCAGCGAGGACGCCGCGATCGTACTGCCCCAGTCCGGCACCATCATGCCGCTCGACGGCAACTCCGACCACCGGCAGGGCCGCATCATCCTCAGCTTCGACAGCGACGCCGTGGGCCAGCCAGTGACACTGGCCTTGGTCGTCAACGGTCATCAGCGGCTGGCCGACACGGTGCGCGTTTCCTCGCGTACCGGCAGCGTGCCGGCGCGCATCGTCAAGCCGCCCGTGTTCGATCCCAGCGGGAGGCGACGCTTTGGCTGACATCATCGCCGCGTCGCCGCTGCGTGACGAAGCAAAGGACAACGTGGCCGCCCGCATCCAGCGCAACGGACTGCTGGCGCGCGAGAACCCGTCCCGCCACAAGCTGCTGGTCGTGACCGACGGGTCGGCGGCAGTGTCGAAGAGCGTCGCCACCGCGCTCGGCGTGCCGTTGCCGGAAACCGCCGAGGCACTGACCGGAGACGATCCGTGCTGCTACAGGCTGGCGCCCAACCGCTGGCTGGTCTGCTTCGAGAAGGCCTATGGACTGGGCGAGCGGCTGGTCCGCACCTCGTCCGGCATGGCGGCGGCGGTCAACGACGTCTCGGATGGATACGTTTCGATCCAGCTGTCAGGCAAGCTGGCCTACGACCTGGTGGTCAGGGGGTGCGAGCAGGACCTGCACCGCCGGGCGTTCTGCCAGGGCCGCTTCGCCGCCACGGAGATCGCCGCCATCGACGTGCTGATCCACGCCACCAGCGAACCGGACTCCTATGAGCTCGTCGTCGATCGCTCGCTTGCGATGGACCTCTGGATGTGGCTAAAGGACAGGTCCGCTGACCTGAGCGCCTAGCATCCCGCCAACACGACGAGTCCATCGATAAAATGAACGGCCCCGAAGACAGCTATGTCCTGACGTTGACCTGCCCCGACCGCACCGGCATCGTCGCCGCCGTCACCGGCTTCCTGGCCGAGCGCGACGGCTTCCTGACCGAGCTGTCACACTACGCCGATCCGGTGTCGAAGCGCTCGTTCCTGCGCACGGTGTTCCACGCGGGCGGTCCCAAGCTTCCCAAGCGCGAGAAGCTGCAGCAGGAGTTCCTGACGGTATCGGACCGGTTTTCCATGGATTTCCGCATCGTTCCCGCCGCCCAGAAAGTCCGGGTGATGGTGATGGTCAGCAAGCTGGGTCACTGCCTCAACAATCTGCTGCACGACTGGCGCAACGGCTCGCTGCCGATCGACATCCGCGCCGTCGTCTCGAACCATGAAGACATGCGCTCGCTGGTCGAGTGGCACGGCATTCCGTACCAGTACCTGCCGGTGACGCCCGACACCAGGCAGCGGCAGGAGGAGCGGATCAAGGAGCTGGTCCGGTCGCTGGAGATCGACCTGGTGGTGCTCGCCCGCTACATGCAGATCCTGTCCGACGACCTGTGCCGGGCGCTGGAATGGAAGGCGATCAACATCCACCATTCGTTCCTGCCCAGCTTCAAGGGCGCGAGGCCCTATCACCAGGCCCACGCCCGCGGGGTGAAGATCATCGGCGCCACGGCCCATTACGTGACGCCGGCGCTGGACGAAGGCCCGATCATCGAGCAGTCGGTCGAGCGCATCGATCACGTCCAGACGCCAGAGGACATGGTCCGCATCGGCCGCGACATCGAAAGCGTCGTGCTGAACCGCGCCGTCCGCTGGCACGCCGAACACCGGATCCTGGACAATGGTACCAAGACGGTGGTGTTCAAGTCGTAGAGGTGGCGAACTGACCGCTACCTGGCGATGCTTGCCACAGGCGGGGGCGAGCGGCGTTTTGTCCACTGGTCGGCGGCCTGCTCCACCCGCGCCATGGTCTGGGCGGTCTGGGTGGCGGCCAGCGCGGTATAGGCCGAATCGGCATTCCTGTCGCCCGCCAGCTTGGCGAGGCGCAGCCACATCAGCCCCTGGAAATTGTCCTTGGGCACGCCCCTGCCCTGGATCAGCATCGCGCCATAGGCGGCCTGGGCGGCCGGGTCGCCGAGATCGGCGGCAAGCCGCAGCATGGACGCGGCGCGTGCCGTCGCCACCGCGTCCGGATAGCCCGACAGGGAGGCGAGCGCGAGCGACATCAGCGAACCCGTATGACCGTTCGCGGCTGCCTGACGGCGCCAGTTTGCCGCTGCGTTCTTGTCGGCGGCAACACCGTTGCCGGCGTCCAGCATGGCGGCGACGGTGGCCTGCGACACGGAATGGCCATTCTTCGCGGCCTGCAGGAACCAGCCATACGCGCCCCTGAAGTCCTTCCGGTCGGCGAGAATGCGGCCCAGCTGGTACTGCGCCATCATGTCGCCAGCCTCGGCCAGCGGGCGCAGTACCTGCACGGCGCCGTCGGTGAATCCGGCGCGCACATTGTCGAGCGCGCCCTGCAGCGCTTCAGCGTTCGCCTCGCTGCGCGTCGCCAGCAGGCCGCTCGGTGCCTGCAGCGGTCCGGCCTGGAACCCGTTGACATAGAAGCGGTACGGCCGCTTGCCGTCCTGCCCGGCCTCGATCACCTGCAGGCTCAGCGTGTCGGCCACGCCCGGCACCCTGAACTGGCAGCAGGTCTCGTTGAGCAGCACCTTCAGCGGCTGTCCATCGGCGGAGAACAGCAGGCTGAAATAGGTCTCCACCCGCCGGTCGAAATCGCGCTCGGCCATGCCACCCAGCAGGATGGGATTCTTCCGGTCGTAGCCATAGCTGGCGTCGGGCGATTGGCCCGCGAGGCGGATCATCCGGTCCTGCGCCGGCTGGACGGCCACCGGACCGGCCGGGTGCTGGGCGACGGCACCGGCGGCAGCGGCCACCAGCACAAATACCGCCAGAATCCCGGTCGCCGCTCTCGTCATCCCGCCGCGCTCAGCCGTTGCCGCAACCTCTCGACGGTGGCTTCCGAGACGACCAGCCCCAGCTTGGTGCGCCGCCACAGCAAGTCTTCGACCGTCTCAAGCCATTCATGGCACAAGAGATAGCTGATTTCGGCCTCGTAGACACCATCGCCGTAGTGGGCGCCCAGCTCGGAAAGCGAGCTGGCACCGCCCAGCAAGTCCTCGATCCGGGTGCCATAGGTGCGCAGCAGCCGCCGCGTCACGTCTGGCGGCAGCCAAGGCGTGGAGTGCGCTATTTCGGCGGCATAGGCATGGAAATCACCGCGCGGCATGTCGCCGCCGGGAAGCGGCGCGCCCTTGGTCCACGGCCCGGGAAGCCCCGGCAGGAATGGCGCCAGGTCGTCCATGGCGGCTTCGGCGAGCACCCGGTAGGTGGTGATCTTGCCGCCCAGCACCGAGAGCAGCGGCGCGGCGCCGTCTGGTGCGTCGAGCGCGATCAGGAAGTCGCGGGTGACCGAGGACGGGTCGTCGTCGGCATCGTCGACCAGCGGCCTCACGCCGGCGAATGACCAGACCACGTCGGATGGCCCGATCGGCTGGCGGAAATACTGATTCACGATAGCGCATAGATAGTCGACCTCGCCCGGCGTGATCGCCACGGTGTCCGGCATCCGCTCCAGTTCCAGCTCGGTGGTGCCGATCAGCGAGAACGTGTCGAGGAACGGCAGCACGAAGACGATGCGCCCGTCGGCGTTCTGCAGCAGGTAGGCGTCGTCGGCGCCGTCGGGGCGCGGCACCACCATGTGGCTGCCCTTGACCAGCCGCAGCCGCCTGCCGCCGTCCATGCCGAGCTGGTGCTCGATCAGGTCCGCGGCCCAGGGACCGGCGGCGTTGACGAGGATCCGGGCGGTGACCGTATTCTCCAGGCCCGTGCGGACGTCGCGCAGCACCGCGCGCCAGACTGTCCCGTCGCGCCTCGCGCTCATCAGTTCGGTGCGGGTGCGGATGACCGCGCCATGGCTGGCGGCGTCCATGGCGTTGACCACGACCAGCCGCGCGTCGTCGGTCCAGCAGTCGGCATAGGTGAAGCCGTGCCGGTATTCATCCTTCAGCGGGCGGCCGGCGGGATGCCTTCGCAGATCGATCCCATGGGATCCGGGCAACCGCCGGCGGCCGCCCAGATGGTCGTATAGGAACAGGCCGATACGCAGCATCCAGCCCGGGCGAGAGCCTTCGCCCTGCGGCAGCACGAACTCCAGCGGCGCGACCAGGTGCGGCGCGGCGGCCAGCAGCACCTCGCGCTCGGCCAGCGCCTTGCGCACCAGGCCGAACTCGTACTGCTCCAGATAGCGCAGGCCGCCATGGATGAGCTTGGAACTGGCCGACGATGTCGCGCCCGCCAGGTCGCCGCGTTCGACCAGCATGACCTTCAGGCCGCGCCCTGCCGCGTCGCGGGCGATGCCCGCGCCATTGATGCCGCCTCCGACCACCAACAGGTCAACCGATTGGCTTTGCCCGTCTTCCATTGCATAGTCGTAGCATGACGACGGAGACCGCCATACTGGCTATCGACCAGGGGACCACCAGCAGCCGGGCGCTGGTGTTCGACCTGTCCGGCAACGTCGTGGCCACCGCACAGAAGGAGCTGACCCAGCACTATCCCGCCGATGGCTGGGTCGAGCACGACGCCGAGGAAATCTGGACCGACACGCTCGCCATGTGCCGGCAGGCGTTGGCCGAGGCGTCGGCCAAGGGCTTCACCGCCGTCTGCATCGGCATCACCAACCAGCGCGAGACCACGGTCGTCTGGGACCGCAAAACCGGCAAGCCGATCCACCGCGCCATCGTCTGGCAGGACCGGCGCACCGCGCCGCTGTGCAAGGCGCTGCGCGACGCCGGGCACGAGCCGATGTTCGCGGCGCGCACTGGCTTGCTGCTCGATCCCTATTTCTCCGGCACCAAGATCGCGTGGCTGCTCGACAACGTGCCCGGTGCCCGCGCCGCCGCGGAAGCCGGCGAGCTGGCGTTCGGCACCATCGACAGCTTCCTGCTGTGGCGGCTGACCGGCGGGCGGCACGGGACCGACGCGACCAACGCATCGCGCACCCTGCTGTTCAATATCCACACCCAGCAATGGGA
>CAMBYA010000073.1 GCA_945872035.1 Rhizobium sp. Q54 | reverse complement strand
AGCGTGCCCGCCACCGACACCGGATCGGCGACGCGGGACCGATCGGTCATGAACCACAGCGGCGGCAGGCCGCGCGCGCGGGCCTCGCGGCTCTGCGCGGCCTTCGACAGGCGCCACAACTGGTCGAGCTTGGGACTGGCCATCAGGCGGGGACGCTAATATACAGGCGGCGGAAATAACAGGCCCGACCATGAACCCGACCGCCTCGCAGATCGCCGCCCATCTGGACGAAGTCCGCGCCCGGATAGACAAGGCCGCGCGAAAGGGTGGCCGCACCGGCGCCGACGTCACGCTGATCGCGGTGTCGAAGACCCATCCGGCCGAGGTGATCGAGCTTGCGCTCGCCGCCGGCCAGCGCCATTTCGGCGAGAACCGGGTGCAGGAGGCCGAGGCCAAGTGGCCGGCGCTGAAAGCGAAATACCCGGATGTGGTGCTCCATCTGATCGGCGGCCTGCAGACCAACAAGGTCAGGGACGCCCTCGCCCTGTTCGATGTGATCCACACGGTCGACCGACCCAGGTTGGCCGAGGCCATCGCCCGGCAAGGCGCGGAGATGAACGTGCGGCCGCCCTGCTTCATCCAGGTCAACACCGGCGAGGAAGCGCAGAAGGGCGGCGTCACGCCGCTGGAGACCGATGCGTTCGTCGCCGAATGCCGCGGCCTGCTGGACGTGGCCGGGCTGATGTGCATCCCGCCGGCCGACGATCCGCCCGCGCCCCACTTCGCCCTGATGAAGAAGTTCGCCCGGCGCAACGGCCTTTCCGGTCTCAGCATGGGCATGAGCGGCGACTATGAATGCGCCGCCGAGATGGGCGCCACCCATGTGCGGGTCGGCTCCGCCATCTTCGGCGCCCGGGGCTGAGGCGGCGGCATGATCGCCGCCGTGCTGTTCGATCTCGACGAGACCCTGCTGGACCGGACGGGATCGCTGACCGACTTTCTGGCGGACCAGCACGCGCGGTTCGCAGACAAGCTGGGTGGCATTGCACTCAAGCGTTTCCGTGAGCGGTTCCTTGCGTTGGACGCCCGCGGCAGCGTGCACAAGTCGGTGGTCTACCCCGCCCTGCTGGCGGAAATCGGCGGCGCGTCGGATGCTGCCGGGTCGCTATTGGAAGACTACATGCAGAACAGTTGCCGCTATGCCCGTCCGTTTCAAGGCATGGAAGATGTGGTGGCCGCGCTGCGCGGACGCGGGCTCAAGCTGGGCATTGTCAGCAACGGCGAAACAGCTCTCCAATGGCGCAGTATAGATGCCCTGGGCCTCCAAATGGATGCCGTCCTGATCTCGCAGGCGGAAGGCGTCCGCAAGCCGGATGCCGCAATCTTCAGCCGTGCTGCGGAGCGGCTCGGCGTGACGCCGGAACAGTGCCTGTTCGTCGGCGACAATCCGGCGGCGGACGTGCTCGGCGCGCGGAACGCCGGGATGCAATCGGTCTGGTTCGACAACGGCTTGACGTGGCCGGAGAGTGAGCCGGAGGGCGAGACCATTCGCCAGCTGGCCGATCTGCTGGCGTTGCCGTTCTTTGTCTCTACCGCGGTGAATCTGCGAGCGTAGCGACGCAATCCAGCCCAGGCGTCATGCAGCTATCGACGGCATGGCTGGATTGCTTCGCATTGCTCGCGACATCACGGGACGACAGGGAGAAAATCTGAAAGGCCGGCCCCAGACAGTAATCAGGGCTACAGGACCTCGATCTCGTCGCCCTTGCGCGCCTCGCGCAGGATGGCGAGCAGGTCCTCGATGGCGACGGCGACACAGCCTTCGGTCGGGCTGTAACCGGGCGCGGCCACATGCAGGAAGATGGCGCTGCCGGCTCCCGGCACCACCGGCGCGTCGTTGTGCCCGAGCACGACGATGATGTCGTAGAGGTGGTCGTCGCGCCACAGCGTCTCGGTGCGGGCCGGATAGGGCGTGATCACCTTGCTGTTGTAGGTGGGATAGTCCGGGTCGTCGCACCAGGCGTCGTCAGGAAACAGCTGGATCACGGGCAGCCGCGTGGTCGGCGTCGCCAGCCGGTCGGGACGGAAATACACCCGGCGCAGCTTGAACCGGCCCACCGGCGTGGCGCCGTCGCCCTCGGTCTTGTCGGCGCGGACGCCGCGCTTGCCCAGGGCGCACCGGACCTTGTGGCCGTCCCACGACAGCCAGCCGTTCCGGTCGACGGTGATCAGCAGGCTCAGCTCTTGCTCCGGGCTTTCAGGCCCGGCCCCGACAGGTAATGGCCGCTGCGCCTCGCCTTGGTGGCCAGGTACAGCTCGTTATGGGCGTTGGACGGGAACTCGTGCGGCACCCGTTCCACCACCTCGATGCCGAATCGGGCGAGCGAGGCGACCTTGTCCGGGTTGTTGGTCATCAGCCGCACCCGGTCAAAGCCCAGGCTGCGCAGCATTTCCGCCGCCGGCAGGAACATCCGCTCGTCAGCGTCGAAGCCGAGGCGCTCGTTGGCCTCGACCGTGTCGAAGCCGTCGTCCTGCAGGTGGTAGGCGCGCAGCTTGTTGATCAGGCCGATGCCGCGGCCTTCCTGCGCCAGGTAGAGCAGGATGCCGCTCCCGGCCTTGCCGATGGCCTCGATGGCGCCCTGGAGCTGCTGGCCGCAGTCGCACTTCAGCGAGCCCAGCAGGTCGCCGGTGAAGCACTCGGAATGCAGCCGGATCAGCACCGGCTGGTCCGGGTCCGGGTCGCCGATGATGATGGCCAGGTGCTCGACGCCGCCGTCCTCGGGCCGGAACGCGATCACCCGCGATGCCTCGGCGCCGCGCAGCGGCACGCGCGCCGACGACACCGGGTGCAGGCTTACCGCGGCGACCTCGTCATAGGCCTCGATGTCGGCGACGGCGACGGCTGGGATGGATTCGTTGGGCACGCCGGCGACGTCCACGCCGACGACCGCCGGCAGCAGCTGGCCCAGCTTGCACAGCTTGATGGCGGCGCGGGCGGTGTCGGGCACCGGATCCCACGAACGGGCGAAGGGGCCGCGCATGGGATTGTCCAGGTCGTGGGTCGGGTCGGCCAGCGAGCGGATCAGCCGGGCATTGAAATGCGAGGCCAGCGGCATGCGGATCACGTCGGCGCCGGTCGGGTTGATGCGCAGCACGGCGGCGCGGTTGGCGGTCAGCGCCACCATGGGCGTCGCATCCGAGCGGCGCTTCAGATCGCCCATGGTCTCGGGCGACACGGATTCCGCGGCCAGGCACAGGAGGGTGCCGCTGTCGCCGGTCACCGCGACCAGCCGGCCGCGCCGCAGGGCGGCGAATCCCTCCTCCACGCGGCGCAGCAGGGCGTGCCTTGCGTCGGGATCGCGCGTGGATGAAGGTGTCCAGTTCATCGGACTTATATACGGCGGCAAGAAGCCGTATAACAGTGGAAAGCATTTTCCGGCGGTTGGGAGGGGGTCTCCATGTCCGTACACAAGCATGTGCTGCTGATCGACGATGATGTCGATCTGCGGCGCTCGCTCGCCGATCAGCTGACGCTGATCGACGATTTTACCGTCGAGGAGGTCTCGAGCGGAATGGAAGGGCTCAAACGCGCCCGCGCCGGAGACTACAATCTCATCCTGCTCGACATCGGCCTGCCGGATCTGGACGGCCGCGAGGTCTGCCGGCAAATCCGCAAGTCGGGCCTGAAGATGCCGGTCATCCTGCTGACCGCCGCCGCCACCGACGCCGACACCATCCTGGGTCTCGATTCCGGCGCCAACGATTATGTGGTGAAACCGTTCAACTTCGCCGTGCTGCTGGCGCGCATGCGGGCGCAGATCCGCCAGTTCGAGCAATCCGAGGACGCGGTGTTCCGGATGGGGCCCTATACCTTCCGGCCCAGCCAGAAGGTGCTGGTCGACGAGGAGCGCGGCAGCCAGAAGGTGCGCCTGACCGGCAAGGAAACCGACATCCTCAAATATCTCTACAGGGCCTCGGGTTCGGTCAGCCGCGAGGTGCTGCTCGATCAGGTATGGGGCTACAATGCCAGCGTCAGCACCCACACGCTGGAAACCCACATCTACCGTCTGCGCCAGAAGCTGGAGCGCGATCCGGCCAACGCCACCATCCTGATCACAGAGGCCGGTGGCTACCGGCTGCGTCCCTGATGGCGGCAGACTTCACCGTCAAGTTCTGGGGCGTGCGCGGCTCGATCCCCTGCTCCGGCCCGCAGACCGCGCGCTATGGCGGCAATTCGTCCTGCGTGGAGATGCGGTGTGGCGACCGGCGGCTGGTGTTCGACGCCGGGTCAGGCATCCGGCAACTGGCCGCGACCATGAAGGGGCCGCAGGACTTCGACCTGCTGTTCAGCCATTTCCACTACGACCATGTCATCGGCCTGCCGACCTGCGGCCCACTCTACAACCCGCAGACGGTGTGCCGGATTTGGGCGGGACGGGCCGGTACAGACGCGGGCGTTCAGCAGGTGCTGTCCGATTTCATGTGCCCGCCGCTGTTCCCGCTCAAGCTGGACTTTTTCAGCGCCGCCCTGACTTTCCAGGATTTCCAACCCGGTGAAACGCTCGACCTGGGCGATGGTATCCGGGTGCTCACCGCACCGCTCAACCACGAGAACGGGGCAACCGGATACCGCGTCGAGTATGGCGGACGCGCGGTTTGCTATGTCACCGACACCGAGCAATTTGAAAACGGGCCGGATCCGAACATCCTGGGCCTGATCGATGGCGCCGACGTGTTCATCTACGACTGTACCTACACCGACGCCGAGTACCCTGCCTACAAGGGCTGGAGCCATTCCACCTGGCAGGAAGGCATGCGGCTCGCCGATGCGGCCGGGGTGAAGACTTTTGTGATTTTCCATCACGACCCCGGCCATGACGATGCATTCATGGATGGCATCGCCGCCGAGGCGCAGGCCGCGCGGCCGGGGACGGTGGTGGCCATGGATGGCATGGAGCTTGGAGTTTAAATCACCGTCTTTGCGAGACGGCGAAGCCGGCGAGGCAACCCATGCGTTGGGTGAGCTTCACCTAGGCTTCCGGGTTGCGGCGCCGCTACGCGGCTCGCAATGACGACGGAAACACGTTTCGCACCGTCAGACCTCCAGGTCGACGGTCACCGGTACGTGGTCCGACGGCCTCTCCCAGCCGCGCGCTTCGTCCATGATGTGGACCGAGCGCAGGTGCGGCCTCAGCGGCGGCGTCACCCAGATATGGTCGAGCCTCCGGCCCCGGTTGGACGCCCGCCAGTCCTGTGCCCGGTAGCTCCACCAGGAATAGAGCTTCTCCGGCTCGGGATGGAATTCGCGGATGGCGTCCAGCCAGCCGGTGCCCAGCAACCGCGTCAGCTTCTCGACCTCGATGGGCGTGTGCGAGACCACGTCGAGCAGTTGCTTGTGGGACCAGACGTCGAACTCCGACGGCGCCACGTTGAGATCGCCCACGAGGATCATCTTGCCGTCGGGCCGGCAGCGGCCGGTGAACCATTCGGCGGCTTCATCGAGGAACATCAGCTTGTGGGCGAATTTCTCGTTCACGGCCGGGTCGGGGATGTCGCCGCCCGACGGGATGTAGAAATTATGCACCTCGATGCCGCCCTCGAGCGTGGCGTGGACGTGACGGGCGTCGTCCTTGCCGCACCAGTTGCGCCGATCGCGGGCCTCGAACGGCCGGCGGGACAGGATCGCGACGCCGTGATAGCCCTTCTGCCCGGCGATGACGTGATGGAGGTATCCCAGTTTCTCGAACGCCTTCAGCGGAAAGAACGGGTCGGGCGTCTTGGTTTCCTGCAGGCAGATCACGTCCGGCTGCATGCGCTCGAGGAACGCGGTCACCAGGTCGATCCGCAGGCGCACCGAATTGATGTTCCAGGTCGACAGCCGCAGGTTCATTTACTGCCCTCTAGAATATGTTGCCCTAGAAAATGTTGAAAGACCGGCCGCTCAGCCCGATGGGCCATCGGCCCAGCTCGAACAGCCGGAACTTGAGCGCGAAAGGATGCTCCTCCACCGCCTGGGCGGCCAGCACCAGCGCCGCCTGGTAGCAGGCCTGCACCGCGGCGCCGGTGGCGGCCTCGATCACCGCGTCGTCCTCGACCGGCCACAGCGACGCGGCGCTGGCGATCGCCTCGACGGCGACCGGACCGGCTGTTTCCGTGACGTAGGTCAGGGTATCGGACAGCGTTTCCTCGTCGAAGAACGCCAGCGCCTCGCGGCTCAGGTCGGCGCGCAGCTGCTCCTCGACTTCCCAGCCCTCGCTGTTGAGGTCGGTGCTGTCGGCGGCATCGCCCGCCTCGGTCCAGTCTTCCAGGGGCGCCGGCGAGGCGTCGGGAAAGCCCAGCATGTCCAGGTAGCGCTGCGCCAGGTCGAGCTCCTCCGCGCTGAACGGATGGCCGATGCGGCTGAACCAGGGAATCCGCGTGACCACCTCGCCCAGGCGGCGGATCGCGGTCAGCGCGGCGAGCTGGTCGTCGTCCAGGCCATCATAGTCGTCGTCTTCGTCGTCCATGGGAATTCCTCCGCGCCCTGTTTTAGGGGGCCGGGACGGTCAGGTCGAGCCCGGATGCTGATACCCTGAAAATGCGCAAGCCCGGCCAAGATAAAATTCCTGACCGGGCTCTGCGCTGTTACGCATGGTACCAGGAGGGCGGTCCGGTACCGGCAACGTCAGATGCAGAACACCAAGGGAGGGGATGTGATACTGCACCGCAAAGGACGTCGCTGGGCATGTATTTGGTTGTGCCGTCATAAAATTTCAACAGTGATTTTGCCTATTTTTGCATCACAGATATGCGTTTCATTTCGCATTTTATGATCAAGGCCTTAGCTGCTGCCCATCAAATGGACGGGGCTGCACATAAACCGGGCGTGAAACGGCTTACAGTCACGGGTGACGCGAATCAGTGAATAAAAACTCGTTTTTTCAGCCAGGTAGTTTTTCGTCGGCTAGTTTTTCGTCGGAGGTCCCCCGCGTTTCGGGCGCGGGTCCTTCCAGGTCCAGAGCGACTTGTCCAGAGGGAGGTTGGTCTGAAGGTCGTCGAGGGTGACGATGGTTGTCTGGCCCCGTTCGTCGAACACCTGCCATTCGGTCAGTTTCAGCGGGTTGCGCGAGAACGTCAGCAGCATGCGGCCTTCGTCGCGCTTCTTGGGGTCGGTGATCGCCACGTTGATCCATTGGGCGTTACGCTTGATGCCCAGAACTTCCACGTCCTCGCCGAACATGAAGTCGCTGCGCACCAGCGGCCGCAGCGGCGTGTCGTTGATCGGCCAGCGTGTGACCTGCTTCAGGTCGTAGTCGATCAGGGTGATGACCGTACCGTCGCTGACCACCAGGATCGGCGTCGGCGGCGTGTATTCGAAGCGCAGCTTGCCGGGCTTCTGCAGCGACATGGTGCCGGCACTGACCTGCCGGTTGGGCGCGACCTGCTGGAACTGGGCGCGCAGCGAGGTGATGCTCTTCAGGTAGGACTGGACCGCCGCCAGATCCTGCGCCTCGGTCGTGGCCAGGGTCTCGACGACTTCCTTCGGCACGGGCGCCGCGCCGGCCGGCGCGGTGGATGCCAGCACGGCGGCGGCGAGAGCGGATGCGGCAAATCGAATCATGGCCGTACCGTAACGGCTAAAAGCTGACTTTTCCATGAATGAGGTCAGCCGCTGTGGTCGCCCACCAGCACTTCGCGCTTGCCGACATGGTTGGCGGCGCTGACAACGCCCTCTTTTTCCATGCGTTCGATGATGCGCGCGGCGCGGTTGTAGCCGATCTGCAGATGGCGCTGGACGAAGCTGGTCGAGGCCTTGCCCTCGCGCGCCACCAGCGCCACGGCCTGGTCGTAGAGCTGTTCCTCGCTGCCGCCCTCGCCGTCGCCGCCGGCCGTGTCGAGAATGGTCTCGAAGCCGCCTTCCGGCTCCTCGGTGACGCTGGACATGTATTCGGGCGCGGCCTGCGCCTTCAGGAAGCGCACCACGTCCTCGACTTCGCTGTCGGTGACGAACGGGCCGTGCACGCGGGTGACCTTGCCGCCCGCCGCCATGTAGAGCATGTCGCCGCGGCCCAGCAGCTGCTCGGCGCCCTGCTCCCCCAGGATGGTGCGGCTGTCGATCTTCGAGGTGACCTGGAAGGAAATGCGGGTCGGGAAGTTCGCCTTGATGGTGCCGGTGATGACGTCTACCGACGGACGCTGCGTGGCCATGATCAGATGCAGGCCGGCGGCGCGGGCCATTTGCGCGAGGCGCTGGATGGAGCCTTCCACGTCCTTGCCGGCCACCATCATCAGGTCGGCCATCTCGTCGACGATGATGACGATCAGCGGCAGCGGCTTCATGTCCAGCGGCTGCTCCTCGTAGATCGGGCGGCCGCTCGCCGGGTCGAATCCAGTCTGCACGGTGCGCTTGAGCATCTCGCCTTTCGTCTCGGCCTCGGCGATGCGCTCGTTGTAGGCGGCCAGGTTGCGCACGCCCAGCTTGGACATCAGCTTGTAGCGGTCCTCCATCTCGCGGACCGCCCATTTCAGCGCGACCACCGCCTTGCGCGGATCGGTCACCACCGGCGTCAGCAGATGCGGGATGTCGTCATAGACCGACAACTCCAGCATCTTGGGGTCGATCATGATGAAGCGGCAGTCCTGCGGCGGCAGCTTGTAGAGCAGCGACAGGATCATGGTGTTGATGGCGACCGACTTGCCCGAGCCGGTGGTGCCGGCGATCAGCAGGTGCGGCATGGCGGCGAGATCCGCGACGACCGGCGTGCCGCCGATGTCCTTGCCCAGCGCCAGCGGCAGCCTGGTCCTGGTTTTCTCGTAGGAGACGTCGCCCAGCAGCTCGCGCAGCAGCACGGTCTCGCGGCCCACATTCGGCAGCTCGATGCCGATGGCGTTGCGCCCCGGCACCACGGCGACGCGGGCCGAGACGGCGCTCATCGAGCGGGCGATGTCGTCGGCGAGGCCGATGACGCGGGATGACTTGGTGCCCGGCGCCGGCTCCAGCTCGTAGAGCGTCACCACCGGACCGGGACGGACCTGGGTGATGCGCCCCTGCACGCCGAAATCGTCGAGCACGGATTCGAGCAGCCGGGCGTTCTGCTCCAGCCCTTCCTCGTTCACCCGGCTGGTCTTCTGCGAGGGCTCGGGCTCCTCCAGCAGCGACAGGTGCGGCAGGGTGAATGCCGACGGATCGGCTTCGAATTCCAGCGCCTGCTGTTTTTCCTCGGCGGCGCGCTTGCC
>CAMBYA010000072.1 GCA_945872035.1 Rhizobium sp. Q54 | reverse complement strand
TGTTCGCGGATCACTTCATCCAGGATGTCCCAGACTTCCTTGCGCTCCTTTTCGACCCACTTCTTGGCCTGCTTCAGGGTCATCGACAGACCCTTGGCATCGAGGCGCGCGTAGATGAACGGCTTGAACAGCTCGAGCGCCATCTTCTTCGGCAGGCCGCACTGGTGCAGCTTCAGTTCGGGACCGACGACGATCACCGAACGGCCGGAATAGTCGACGCGCTTGCCGAGCAAGTTCTGGCGGAACCGGCCCTGCTTGCCCTTCAGCATGTCGGACAGCGACTTCAGCGGACGCTTGTTGGCGCCGGTGATGGTCCGGCCGCGGCGGCCGTTGTCGAACAGGGCGTCGACCGACTCCTGCAGCATGCGCTTTTCGTTGCGCACGATGATGTCCGGCGCGCGCAGCTCGATCAGCCGCTTCAGGCGATTGTTGCGGTTGATGACGCGGCGGTAGAGGTCGTTCAGGTCGGACGTGGCGAAACGGCCGCCGTCGAGCGGGACCAGCGGACGCAGCTCCGGCGGAATGACCGGCACGACGGTGAGGATCATCCATTCCGGGCGGTTGCCGGACTCGATGAACGCCTCGACAACCTTGAGCCGCTTGATCAGCTTCTTCGGCTTGAGCTCGGACTTGGTCTCGGACAGTTCGACGCGGATATCCTCGCGGATGACGGCCAGATCCAGGCCTTCCAGCATGTTGCGGATCGCCTCGGCGCCGATGCCGGCGGTGAAGGCGTCGTCGCCATAGCTGTCCTGGGCGTCGCGGTACTCTTCCTCGTTGAGCAGCTGGCCCTTCTTCAGCGCCGACAGGCCGGGCTCGATGACCACGTAGGATTCGAAGTACAGGATGCGCTCGAGATCCTTCAGGGTCATGTCGAGCAGCAGGCCGATGCGGGACGGCAGGCTCTTCAGGAACCAGATGTGCGCGACCGGCGCGGCCAGCTCGATGTGGCCCATGCGCTCGCGGCGAACCTTGGACAAGGTCACTTCCACGCCGCACTTCTCGCAGACGATGCCGCGGTACTTCATGCGCTTGTACTTGCCGCACAGGCACTCGTAGTCCTTGATCGGACCGAAGATGCGGGCGCAGAACAGGCCATCGCGTTCCGGCTTGAACGTCCGGTAGTTGATGGTCTCGGGCTTCTTGATCTCACCGAAGGACCAGGACCGGATACGATCCGGCGACGCGATCGAAATCTTGATCGAGTTGAAGTTCTGGGCCTTGTTTTGCGGACTGAAGAGGTTAGTGACCTCTTGGTTCATGTTCTGCTCCTCGACTGGATCCGGAAGGGATCCTGCTCGGTAAGATATGTTCGCGACCTAGTGTACCAGCCGTGTCAAGCGGGTCAGTCTTCGATGGTGACCAGTTCCACGTTGAGCGCCAGCGACCGCATTTCCTTCACCAGCACGTTGAAGGACTCCGGAATGCCGGCCTCGAAGGTGTCGTCACCCTTGACGATCGCCTCGTAGACTCCGGTACGACCGGCGACGTCGTCCGACTTCACCGTCAGCATCTCCTGCAGCGTGTAGGCCGCGCCGTAGGCCTGCAGCGCCCAGACCTCCATTTCGCCGAAGCGCTGGCCGCCGAACTGGGCCTTGCCGCCCAGCGGCTGCTGGGTGACGAGGCTGTAGGGGCCGATGGAACGGGCGTGGATCTTGTCGTCCACCAGATGGTGCAGTTTCAGCATGTAGATGTAGCCGACAGTGACCTTGCGGTCGAAAGGCTCGCCTGTACGGCCGTCATAGAGGACGACCTGACCCGAACCGTCGAGACCCGCCGCGACAAGCGCGTCGACGATATCGGGCTCCTTGGCGCCGTCGAACACCGGCGTGGCGAACGGAATGCCCTTGCTGAGGTTCTTGGCCAGCTCGCGGATCTGCTCCTCGTCGAGGTCGCGGATGACATCGTTATACTGAGCATCGCCATACAGCTTGTTCAGGTGCGAACGCAAGGCGGCGCTCGACCCTGCGGCCTGCACATCCTCGAGCAGCTTGGCGACCTGCCGGCCCAGGCCGGCCGACGCCCAGCCCAGATGGGTCTCGAGGATCTGACCGACGTTCATGCGCGACGGCACGCCCAGCGGGTTCAGCACGATGTCGGCGACGGTGCCGTCCGCGAGGAACGGCATGTCTTCCATGGCCGCGATGCGCGAGATCACGCCCTTGTTGCCGTGACGGCCGGCCATCTTGTCGCCGGGCTGCAGCTTGCGCTTCACCGCGACGAACACCTTGACCATCTTCATCACGCCGGGGAGCAGCTCGTCGCCGCGCTGCAGCTTCTCGACCTTCTCCTCGAACCGCTTCTGCAGCCGGTCCTTGGCGTCGTCGAACTGCTTGCGCAGCGCCTCGATGTCGGCCTGGCGCGCCTCGTCCTTCACGGCGACCTGCCACCACTGGCCCTTGGTCAGCTCCTTGAGCAGATCCTTGTTCACCTCGGCGCCGGTCTTGAGGCCCTTCGGGCCCTTGGCGACCGACTGGCCGATCAGCAGATCCTCGAGACGGGCGTAGGAGCTGCGCTCCAGGATCGCCAGCTCGTCGTCGCGGTCCTTGGCGAGGCGTTCGATTTCCTCGCGCTCGATGGTCCGGGCGCGCTCGTCCTTCTCGACGCCGTGCCGGTTGAACACGCGCACCTCGACGACGGTGCCGGAGTCGCCCGGCGGGACGCGCAGCGACGTGTCGCGCACGTCGGAGGCCTTCTCGCCGAAGATGGCGCGCAGCAGCTTCTCTTCCGGGGTCATCGGCGATTCGCCCTTCGGCGTCACCTTGCCGACCAGGATGTCGCCTGCCTTCACCTCGGCGCCGATATAGACGATGCCGGCCTCGTCCAGGTGGGACAGGCTTTCCTCGCCGACGTTCGGGATGTCGCGGGTAATTTCCTCGGGACCCAGCTTCGTGTCGCGGGCCATCACCTCGTATTCCTCGATGTGGATCGAGGTGAAGACGTCCTCGCTGACCATCCGCTCGGAGATCAGGATCGAGTCCTCGAAGTTGTAGCCGTTCCACGGCATGAACGCGACGAGCACGTTCCGGCCCAGTGCCAGCTCGCCCAGATCGGTCGACGGACCGTCGCCGATGATATCGCCCTTCTTGACGATGTCGCCGACGCGGACCAGCGGACGCTGGGTGATGCAGGTATTCTGGTTCGATCGCTGGAACTTCACCAGATTGTAGATGTCGACGCCGGACGAGCCCGGATCCACTTCCGACGTGGCACGCACGACGATGCGGGTCGAGTCCACCTGGTCGATGATGCCGTCGCGCTTGGCGACCACGGTCACGCCAGAGTCACGCGCCACGACCTCTTCCATGCCGGTGCCGACGAGCGGCGCCTCGGCGCGGACCAGCGGCACCGCCTGGCGCTGCATGTTCGAGCCCATCAGCGCGCGGTTGGCGTCATCGTTCTCGAGGAACGGGATGAGCGCCGCGGCGACCGACACCAGCTGCTTGGGCGACACGTCCATGGCGGTGATCTCTTCCGGCGCCACCATGACGAATTCACCGGCCTCGCGGCACGACACCAGATCGCTGGTGAAGTGGCCTTCGGCGTCCAGCCCGGCATTGGCCTGGGCAATGGTGAACTTGCCCTCTTCCATGGCAGACAGGTAGACGACCTCGTCGCTGACTTTGCCGTCGATGATCTTGCGGTAGGGCGATTCGATGAAGCCGTACTTGTTCACCCGCGCGAAGGTGGCGAGCGAATTGATCAGGCCGATGTTCGGGCCTTCCGGCGTCTCGATCGGGCAGATGCGGCCGTAATGGGTCGGGTGCACATCGCGCACCTCGAAACCGGCGCGCTCGCGGGTCAGGCCGCCCGGCCCAAGCGCCGACAGGCGGCGCTTGTGGGTGACTTCCGACAGCGGGTTGGTCTGGTCCATGAACTGGCTGAGCTGGCTCGAGCCGAAGAACTCGCGCACCGCGGCCGCGGCCGGCTTGGCATTGATCAGGTCATGCGGCATGACCGTGTCGATCTCGACCGAACTCATGCGCTCCTTGATCGCCCGCTCCATGCGCAGCAGGCCGATGCGGTACTGGTTCTCCATGAGTTCGCCGACCGAACGCACCCGGCGGTTGCCGAGGTGATCGATGTCGTCGATCTCGCCCTTGCCGTCCTTCAGCTCGACCAGGGTCTTGATGACCGCCAGGATGTCGTCCTTGCGCAGGGTGCGGACAGTATCCTCGACCTCCAGGCCCAGGCGCATGTTCATCTTTACGCGGCCGACCGAAGACAGGTCGTAGCGTTCCGAATCGAAGAACAGGCCGTCGAACAGCGACTCGGCGGTCTCCTTGGTCGGCGGCTCGCCCGGCCGCATGACGCGGTAGATCTCGACCAGCGCATGCTCGGCGCTCTCGACCTTGTCGGCCAGCATGGTGTTGCGCATGTGCGCGCCCACATTGATGTGGTCGATGTCGAGGGTCGGCACCTCGACGATGCCGGCGTCCTCGAAGATCGCGATGTGCGCCTCGGTGATCTCTTCGCCGGCTTCCAGGTAAATCTTGCCGGTCTGCTCGTTCACCAGATCGGTGGCGAGATAACGGGTGACCAGATCCTTCGCCGGAACCAGCACTTCCGTCAGGCCCTGCTTCTCGAGTTGGCGCGCGGCGCGCGGGGTCAGCTTTTCGTCGGCCTGCAGGATGATCTCGCCGGTATCGGCGTTGGCGATCGGATAGGGCAGCTTGGCGCCGCGCATGGTGCGGGCGTCGAACGGCCGCTTCCAGCCATCCTTGGCGCGGGTATAGGTGACGTGCTTGTAGAAGTAGCCGAGGATGTCCTCGCTCGACATGCCCAGCGCATAGAGCAGCGTGGTCACCGGCAGCTTGCGGCGGCGGTCGATGCGGGCGTGCACGATGTCCTTGGCGTCGAATTCGAAGTCGAGCCACGAACCGCGGTACGGAATGATCCGCGCGGCGAACAGGAACTTGCCCGAGGAATGGGTCTTGCCGCGGTCGTGGTCGAAGAACACGCCCGGCGACCGGTGCATCTGCGAGACGATGACCCGCTCGGTGCCGTTGATGATGAAGGTGCCGTTCGAAGTCATGAGCGGCATGTCGCCCATGTAGACTTCCTGCTCCTTGATATCGAGCACGGACTTGGCGCCGGTATCCTCGTCGACTTCGAACACGATGAGGCGCAGCGTCGCCTTGAGCGGCGCCGCGTACGTCATGTCGCGCTGCTGGCATTCCTCGGTGTCGTATTTCGGCTGCTCGAACTCATAGCGCACGAACTCCAGCGAGGCGGTCTCGCCGAAGTCGGAGATCGGGAACACCGATTTGAACACGCCCTGAAGGCCGGAATCGTCGCGCTGGTCCGGCGCCGAATCCTTCTGCAGGAACTGATCGTAGGAGTTCTTCTGCACCTCGATCAGATTCGGCATCGAGGCAACTTCTCTGATATTGCCGTAGAACTTGCGGACCCGCTTACGACCGGTGAACGAGTTTGCCATCCTTGATCCTTCTCTGACCGCTCTGTCTCAAGCCGACGAAAAAATCGGCGATTTGGTGCGTAAATAACCAAAACGGACAGGCTCCCCCCGAAGAGGAGAGCCTGCCCAATTCCGTCGCGAAGACTACTTCACTTCGACCGTGGCACCGGCTTCTTCAAGCTTCTTCTTGATGTCAGCCGCTTCGGTCTTGTTCACGCCTTCCTTCACAGGCTTCGGCGCGCCTTCGACCAGGTCCTTGGCCTCTTTCAGGCCCAGGCCCGTAATCGCACGGACTTCCTTGATCACGTTGATCTTCTTGTCGCCCGAACCGGTCAGGATGACGTCGAAGGAGTCCTTCTCCTCGACGGCTTCCACCGGGGCGGCGGCGCCGCCAACGGCGGCGACGGCAACCGGCGCGGCGGCCGAGACGCCCCACTTCTCTTCGAGAAGCTTCGACAGTTCGGCGGCTTCGATCACGGTCAGGGTCGAGAGTTCGTCTACAAGTTTCTGCAGGTCAGCCATTTTGTATCTCCAAAGATTAAGGCCATGTCGGGTTCAACCGATCAGGCGGCCTCGCTATTCCCATAGGCAGCAAATACGCGAGCCAGCTGGCCGGCCGGTGCCTGAAGCACGCCCGCCACCTTGGTCGCCGGCGCGTTGAGCACGCCGAGGATCTTGGCTCGCAACTCGTCCAGAGACGGCAGCGACGCGAGGGCCTTTACGCCGTTCGCATCCAGTTCCGTCTTGCCCATCACGCCGCCCAGAACGATCAGCTTCTCGTTCTTCTTGGCAAATTCAATCGACACCTTGGCTGCCGCCACGGGGTCATCCGAGTAGGCAATCGCCGTAGGCCCGGTGAACAGATGGGATATGGACTCGCACTTGGTGCCCTCGAGAGCAAGCTTGGTCAGCCTGTTCTTCGTCACACGGAACTGCGCACCGACACCGTGCATCTGCACGCGCAAAGCCGTCATTTCGGCAACGGTGAGCCCGGAGTAGTGTGCCACTACCACGAGGCCCGTCTTGTCGAAGACGCCTTTGAGTTCGGTGACCAGTTCCGCCTTTTGGGCTCGGTCCACTTTCACTCTCCAGTGTAAGCGCGACGGGGACAGTCCCTGCCGCGCGGCCACATTGAAGTCCGGACTGCGGCGAACCGCCGGCCGGACCTGGTTACCCTGTCCCAGGGCCGTGAACCCGATGCCCGCCCGAAGGCCTCCCTGCCAGGAGCGGCCCGGGATATGGTGCCCGGACCGAAAAGCTTCAAGTCTCGTTTCCCCGTCTGTGCAGGCCGGTGCATCCGATTAAGCCGCTTGCGCGGCGCCTACGGTCTTGGACAGGCGGGCGGCGAACGTGCCGCCCTGTCCCCGGATGCCGAAGCATCCGGAAAATCTCGCTTTACTGAGCGCTCAGGCTCGACACATCGATCTTGACGCCCGGGCCCATGGTCGAGGTGAGCGACACCTTCTTCACATAGGTCCCCTTTGCGCCGGTCGGCTTGGCCTTGATCACCGCGTCGGCGAACGCCCGGATGTTCTGGGCGAGCGCTTCCTGGGTGAAGCTGGCCTTGCCGATGCCGCCATGAACGATGCCGGCCTTCTCGGCGCGGAACTCGACCTGGCCGCCCTTGGCCGCCTTGACCGCGCCCGCCACGTCCGGCGTCACGGTGCCCAGCTTCGGGTTCGGCATCAGGCCGCGCGGGCCTAGCACCTTACCCAGACGGCCGACCAGGGCCATCATGTCGGGGGTCGCGATCACGCGGTCGAAATTCATCACACCGGCCTGGATCTGCTCGGCCAGGTCGTCGGCGCCGACGATATCGGCGCCCGCGGCGCGGGCCTCATCGGCCTTCTTGTCCTTGGCGAACACGGCGACCCGGACAGTCTTGCCGGTGCCGTTGGGCAGCAACACCACGCCGCGGACCATCTGGTCCGAATGGCGCGGATCGACGCCCAGGTTCATGGCGACCTCGATGGTCTCGTCGAACTTGGCCTTGGCATTCTGCTTCAGGATGCCGACCGCCTCGTCCAGCGAATAGGTCTTGTTGGAATCGACGATCTTGCGCTCGTCCTTCTGACGCTTCGACAGTTTCGTCATCGGACTACTCCCTGACCTCGATGCCCATCGACCGGGCGGAGCCTTCGATCATCTTCATCGCCGCGTCGACATCATTGGCGTTGAGATTCTTCATCTTCGATTCGGCGATGGTCCGGATGTCGGCGCGCGTCACGAAACCGGCGACGGCCTTGCCCGGGGTCTTGGAGCCCGAATTGATCTTGGCGGCCTGCTTCAGGAAGTGCGAGGCGGGCGGCGTCTTGGTGATGTAGGTGAAGCTGCGGTCGGCATACACGGTGATGACGACGGGGATCGGCGTCCCCTTCTCGATCTCCTGCGTGGCGGCATTGAACGCCTTGCAGAATTCCATGATGTTCACGCCGCGCTGACCCAGCGCCGGACCGATCGGCGGCGACGGCGTGGCGCTGCCAGCCTTCACCTGCAGGTTGATGTAACCGGTAATCTTCTTCGCCATGGACTTCCCTTCCTTTCAGTACAAGTGGGCGCCGCTTTCGAGGCTACCCAGGGATGCGCGGTCCGGTCATGGCAACCTCCCGCACGGTTTTGGACACCTTGGCGTCCAAAGAACTCACAGACCCGGACGCCGAGGCGTCCGCAAATTCGAAATCAGGTCTTCTCGACCTGGGCGTATTCAAGCTCGACCGGTGTGGCGCGGCCGAAGATCGACACCGACACCTTCAGGCGGGCGCGCTCCTCGTCGACGTCCTCGACCAGGCCGTTGAACGAGGTGAACGGACCGTCGGTGACCCGCACCTGCTCGCCGATCTCGAAGCGGATCGACGGCTTCGGCCGGTCGACGCCTTCCTGGACCTGGCTGAGGATGCGCGCCGCCTCGTTGTCGGTGATCGGCATCGGCTTGTTGCCCGAACCGAGGAAGCCGGAGACCTTCTGGATGTTCTTCACCAGGTGATAGGTCTCGTCGGTCATGTCCATCTTCGCCAGCACGTAGCCGGGGAAGAACTTGCGCTCGGCGTTGACCTTCTGGCCCCGCCGGATCTCCACGACCTCTTCCATCGGGACGATCACCTGCTCGAACAGATCGGTCATGCCCTGGAGGGCAGCCTGCTCCCTGATCGATTCGGCGACCTTCTTCTCGAAATTGGAATAGGTCTGGATGATGTACCACCTGGCGGTCATGTCGGTTCCGTTTCGCTCAGCCGTGGTTCGGCAGGATGAGTTTGACGGCCTGGGCAAAGCCCATGTCGACGAGGAGGAAGAACACCGAGGCGGCAATCACCATGATGAACACCATCAGCGAAGTCACCCAGGTTTCCTTCCACGAAGGCGTGACCACCTTCGAGACTTCCTGTTTGACCTGCCGCATGAACTGCGCTGGATTCGTCCTGGCCATCTTCCCTCAGCGTACCCGTCTGTCTATCCCGCCGTGGCGTTGGCGTAAGTATTGGCAGGAGTGGAGGGGCTCGAACCCCCAGCCCCCGGTTTTGGAGACCGGTGCTCTACCAATTGAGCTACACTCCTAAAGGCTTTTCAGCCGTTGTATCGCTCGCCGCCGCACCGCTCGCAAAGCACCCGGGGGCGGCAAGAAGCCGTCCCCGGAGCCGTTGATTTGTTTCGAGCCGCACCTTCTATTGTGAACAGGGCTCGATTGTCAACCGTGCGGTGGGTGAAAAATCCTACTTCAGGATCTTGGCGACGACGCCGGCGCCGACGGTGCGTCCGCCTTCGCGGATAGCAAAGCGCAGGCCCTCGTCCATGGCGATCGGCACGATCAGCTCGACTTCCATCGAGATGTTGTCGCCCGGCATCACCATCTCGGTGCCTTC
>CAMBYA010000071.1 GCA_945872035.1 Rhizobium sp. Q54 | reverse complement strand
GGGCAAACCAACTACTCCGCCGCCAAGGCCGGCATGATCGGCTTCACCAAGGCGCTGGCGCAGGAAACCGCCAAGAAGGGCATCACCGTCAACGTGATCGCGCCGGGCTACATCAACACCGAGATGGTCGCCGCCGTGCCGGAGAAGGTGCTGGAAGGCATCATCGCGACGATCCCGGTCGGCCGCCTCGGCGAGCCGGAGGACATCGCCCGCGGCGTGGTCTACCTGGCGGCAGACGACGCCGGCTTCATCACCGGCTCGACTCTCACCATCAACGGCGCCCAGTACATCGCCGGCTGATCCAGGTTTTACAGATTGCGGAAAGGGCGGCTTCGGGCCGCCCTTTTTATTTGCTTAAGTTACCGCTAGCATCATTTAATTGTGCTAGCACAACAGGAGGCAATCATGGGAAGCATCAGTGTCCGAAAGCTGGACAAAGAGACTATCGAAGGGCTGCGCGAGCGCGCCGCGCGCCATGGTGTTTCCATGGAGGAGGAAGTTCGTCAGATCCTGAGAGATGCCATCGAACCGCGGGAAACTCTCGGGCAGCTCGCGCGCCGATACTTCGGGCCGGAGCACGGTTTGAAGGACTTCGAGCTTCCGTCACGGGGGGGGCCGCATGAGCCACTCGATTTCTCCAAATGATCCTCCTCGACACCAACGTGTTGTCCGAGTTGATGCTTGTCAGGCCGCATCCCGCCGCTCAGGTATGGTTCGATAGGCAATCAACGCAAGATCTCTACACCTCGGCGATTAACATCGCGGAGATCATCTACGGCCTCAGAATCATGCCACAAGGCCAGCGTCGCGATGAACTTCGTGCACGCTTTGAATCGTTAGCGCGGAAAATCTTCGGGCCGCACGTACTCGCATTTGATGAACGCGCGGCACCAGTCTATGGCGATATCATGGGTGAACGTAAGGAACTGGGCCGTCCCATGAGTATCCCAGATGGCCAGATCGCTGCCATTGCCCGAGTCCATGGCCTTAAGCTGGCAACACGCAACATCCGGGATTTCGAAAATATTGGCCTGGAGTTGATCAACCCGTTCGAGGCGTCCGCGCGCTAAAAATTATCTTTCCGTCGCCTCGTCTCGGCAAACACGTCGACCAGCGGCGCGCCGACCATGCCGAGCGTGCGCTGCAGGTCCGGGCTGTCCGGGCGGAGGAACGGGTTGGTGGCGATCTCCTCGGCCAGGGTCGAAGGCACGGTGCGCTCGCCGCGGGCGCGCATGTCGTCGATCAGCGATTTGCGGGCGACCAGCGCGCCGTTGTCCGGCTCGACGGTGATGGCGAAGGCGGCGTTGGACTTGGTGTATTCGTGGGCGCAGTACACCTGGGTCGAGCCCGGCAGGGCGCGCAGCTTCGACAGCGACGTCCACATCTGCTGCGGCGTGCCCTCGAACAGCCGGCCGCAGCCCAGCGCGAACATGGTGTCGCCGCAGAACAACGCGTCCGAGTCGCCGAACCAGTAGGCGATGTGGCCGCGCGTATGGCCCGGCACGTCGAACACTTTCGCGACGCTCTCGCCCAGCGCATAGCTCTCGCCGTCGCCTACTTCCACGTCGATGCCGGGGATGCGGTCCCGGTCGGCGCGCGGGCCGACGATGGTGCAGCCGGTCGCTTGTTTCAGCGCCATGTTGCCGCCGGTATGGTCGGCATGATGATGGGTGTTGAGGATGTGAGACAGGGTCCAGCCCTTCTCCGCCAGCGCCTCCAGCACTTCCTCGTGGGTGGCCGGATCGACGACGGCCGTCATCCCGGTCGCCACATCGTGCGCCAGGTACACATAGTTGTCCGACAGGACTGGTATCTGATGTATTTCAAGCATGGGGCTAACATAGCTCCGGCATGGGGCATTTGGAAGGCGCGGCGGGCACGTGTACCTGGACATCACCGAGTTGCAGGCATTCTACGCCAGCCCGCTTGGGCGTACCGCACAGATGCTGATCCGCGCCCGGCTGATGGAGGCGTGGCCGGATTTCGGCGGCGGCGTCACCCTGGGATTCGGCTATGCCGGCCCGTTGCTGCGCGGGCTGGAGGGAACAAGGCCGCCGGTGCTGCTGATGCCGGCCGAGCAGGGTGTCGCCCACTGGCCGCGCGGCCAGCCCAACCGGGCGGCGCTGACCGACGCCGACTATCTGCCACTGGCCGATGCGTCGGTGGACCGGCTGGTGGTGATGCATGCCATGGAGCATGCCGAGAACACCAGGAAGCTGCTGCGCGAATTCTGGCGGGTGCTGACTCCAGCCGGCCGGATCATGGTGGTGGTGCCGCACCGGGGCAGTCCCTGGTCGTTCTCCGAGCGCACCCCGTTCGGTCACGGCCGGCCCTATTCGGTGCGGCAGGCGAGCCGCCTGCTGGGCGATGCGCTGTTCGAGCCGCTGGGCTGGCGCGGCGCGCTCTACGGGCCGCCGGCCGGCGTGCGCCTGCTGCGCTGGGCCGAGCGCCCCGGCGCGCGGTTGTGGCCCCGCATGGCCGGCGTCCTGCTGGTCGAGGCGACGAAGGTGGTCGAGGCCCGGATCAACGGCGGCAAGGCCCGCCGCGTGCTCGCATATGCGCGGGCGTGAGACCTATCCAAAAACACTCGTGATTTTGCGAGCGCAGCGACGCAATCCAGCCCTTCTGCCAAACGGTCATCGGCGGCTTGGCTGGGTCGCTTCGCTAAGCTCGCAAAGGCACCAAGGGATCAGAGGATTGATGCCATATCCGACGGCCGTTTAAGCATCCGCTCGACACCCGCCGCTTCCAGCTCTTCCCGGCTGCCATAGCCCCACAGCACGCCGATGGGGGTGAGGCCGTGGGCGCGGGCGCCGATGGCGTCGTGCTCGCGATCGCCGACCATCAGCGCCTTCGCTGGGTCCTCGCCGGTCTCGGACAGGGCGAAGCGGAGCAGGTCGGCCTTGCGGACGTTGGTGCCGTCCAGCTCCGAGCCGAAGACCCGAACGAAATGCCCTGCCAGCCCGAAATGGCCGATGATGCGCTCGGCGTAGACCCGCGCCTTGCTGGTCGCCACGTAGAGCCGCGGCCCGGCGGCCCGCAGCGCGGCCAGCGCCTCGGGAATGCCCGGATAGACGCTGTTCTCGAACAGCCCGATCTCCGAATAGCGCTCGCGGTAGTGCCTCAGCATGACCACGCCGCCCTCCTGGCTGCCGGCGATCTTGCACAGGCTTTCCTGCATGGGCGGGCCGATGCACCAGGTCAGGTCGTCGGCGTGCGACACCGGCAGGCCGAGCTTTTCCTGGGCGTGGCGGATGCAGCCGGTGATGCCGGGCTTGGGGTCGGTCAGGGTGCCGTCCAGGTCGATGAAGACGGCGTCGATGCTCATCGGTAGACCGGCGCGCCCGAGGCGTCCCGCTCGCCGTTGAACGCCAGCAGGAACAGCGCCTGCTCGGCCATCAGATTGGCGCGGCGGGTCGAATGCACCCGGCGCGAGCGCTGGCCGCCAGCGTCGATGGCGAGGAACTTCTCGATGGTGATGCCCAGATCGTCGCACAGCTCGATGAAGTCGCGGATCGTGCACAGATGGATGTTGGGCGTGTTGTACCAGGGATATTCCAGCGTCTCGGTGTCGGGCATGCGGCCCCTGAACAGCAGCTGCATCCGCACCCGCCAGTGGCCGAAATTCGGGAACGACACGATGGCGCGCTTGCCGATGCGCAGCATCTGCTCCAGCCCGGCGCGGGTGTCGCGCATGGCCTGCAGGGTCTGGCTGAGGATGGCGTAGTCGAACGCGCCGGTGGGATAGTCGGCCAGGTCCCGGTCGGCGTCACCCTGGACCACCGAGAGGCCGCGCGCCACGCAGGCGTTGACGCCCTCGCGGCTCAACTCCATGCCGCGAGCGTCGACGCGCCGGTCGTGCACCAGGTGATAGAGCAGGTCACCGTCGCCGCAGCCGATGTCGAGTACCCGGCTGCCCGGCTCGATCATCCGGCCGATCTCCAGCAGGTCGACACGGACGTCCCGGGCGCGGATGTCGGCCTCGCGCGTCGCCATCAGAGTCCCCGTTTCTCGGCCGCCGCGCCGATGAAGCCGCGCAGCACGTCGTAGAATTCGGGCACGTCGAGCAGGAAGGCGTCATGGCCCTTGTCGGTCTCGAACTCGACGAAGCTCACCGGCGCGGCCACGGCGTTGAGCGCATGGACGATGGCGCGGCTCTCGGCCGTCGGATACAGCCAGTCGCTGGTGAACGAGGCGACGCAGAACTGGGCCTTGGTGCCCTTGAACGCGTTGGCCAGCAGCCCGCCATAATCCGCCGCCAGGTCGAAATAGTCCATGGCGCGGGTGATGTAGAGATACGAGTTGGCGTCGAACCGGTCGACGAAGGTGCTCCCTTGATGGCGCAGATAACTCTCGATCTGGAAATCCGCATCGAAGCCGAAGGTCAGCGCCTCGCGGTTCTGCAGCTTGCGCCCGAACTTGGCATGCAGACCGGCTTCCGACAGGTAGGTGATGTGCGCGGCCATGCGCGCCACCGACAGGCCCGCCTTGGGGCCCGGCCCGCCGTAATAGCTGCCGCCGCGCCATTCGGGGTCGGCCATGATCGCCTGGCGGCCGACCTCGTGGAACGCGATGTTCTGCGCCGAATGCCGTGCGGTGGTGGCAACCGGGATCGCCGAGAACACCCGCTCCGGATAGCGCGCCGCCCAGTCCAGCACCTGCATGCCGCCCATGGAGCCGCCGATGACGCAGAACAGGTCGGGAATGCCGAGCTGGTCGAGGAATGCGGCCTGCAGCCGCACCATGTCGCCAATGGTGATGACCGGGAAATCGATGCCCCATTCGCGGCCCGTCGACGGGTTGATCTCCTTCGGGCCGGTTGTGCCCAGGCAGCCGCCCAGCACGTTGGCGCAGATCACGTAGAAGCGGTTTGTGTCGATGATTCTGCCGGGGCCGACGGCGCTTTCCCACCAGCCTTCCTTGCCGGTGATCGGGTGCGGATTGGCGACGTGCTGGTCGAGGGTCAGCGCGTGGCAGATCAGCACCGCGTTCGACTTGTCGGCGTTGAGCGCGCCATAGGTCTGGTACGCAACCGTCACCTCGGGCAGCTCGGCGCCCGACACCAGCCGGAACGGCACGGCATCGAGCCGCATCACGCTGCCGCGCGGGTCGTCGTCCTGTCCGTGCTGTCGCCGCGCTTCCACATAGTTGGGGTGCGGCAGGGCAATCGAGTTCATGGGTCTGGCGGCGCCTTGGTGTCTGGCCGGTTCACATAGGTCCGGACGGCGAACTAGCTAGGGTGCGGTGCTTCGGAGTGTCAATGTTTTCTTTGATTTTCGGGGGGGTGCCGACTAGTAATGGCGCTTCCGAAATCAGGGGCTCCCTGCCATGTCCCAGCCGACGCTGGAACAGATACGCGAGAAGATCGATGCGGTGGATGACCAGATCCACGCGCTGCTGATGGAACGCGCCAGGCTGGGCGAGCTCGTGGTCGCCGCCAAGAACGGCGCCGCGCCTGACGCGCCCCGTCTGCGGCCCGGCCGCGAGGCGCGCATCCTGCGCCGCCTGAAGGGCCAGCACCAGGGCAACATCCCGTTCCCGGTCGTCGCCCATATGTGGCGCGAGATGATGACCGCGTTCCTCAACCGCCAGTCGCCCATCGAGGTCGCCGTCTGGGGCGGCCAGAACCGCATCGCGGTATGGGACCTGGCGCGCGCCCATTTCGGCGTCAATACCCGCTTCACGCCGCAGCAGGACGCTGCCGGCGCGCTCGCATACCTGGCGGCCACGCCCGGCGCCATCGGCGTGTTTGCGTTCGACCCCGAAGGGGAGTCGTGGTGGCGCAGCCTGACATCGTCCGAATGCATCGGGGCAGGCCTGCAGATCTTCGCGCGCCTGCCCTTTTTCGTGGAGAACGGCATCTCCGCCTTCGCCGTCGCCAACGCCCGCGAGGACAGCGGCGACGAAACCACCCTGGTGGTGCTGGATGGCGCCGGCGAAGGGATTCCGGGTGTGCTGGCGCGACATAGCGGCACGGCGCTGGTCGCCGTCCCGGGCTTTCTCCGGGCGGGCGATCCTGCGCTGGAAGCGGTCCGCGCCGCCTATGGCGCACGCAGCGCCGCCGTCATCGGCGGCTACGCCAACCCGATCAAAGGCTAAACATCATGAACGGACCCGTTCCGCGCCCCGGCGTGCTCGCCATCGAGCCGTACCAGGGCGGCAAGTCCAAGGACACCAGCTACGTCGGCAAGATGTCGTCGAACGAGGCGGCACTCGGCCCCAGCCCGAAGGCGCTGGAGGCTTACGCCAAGGCCGCCGCCGTCACCCACCGCTATCCCGACGGCGGCGCGCACCTGCTGCGCGAGGCCATCGCCCGCCGCCACGACGTCGAGATCGACCGCATCGTCTGCGGCTGCGGCTCCGACGAGCTGCTGCAGTTGCTGTGCCGCGGCTATGCCGGCCCCGGCGACGAGGTGGTCTACAGCGAGCATGGCTTCCTGATCTATCCGATCGCCGCCACCGCCTGCGGCGCGACCCCGGTCGCGGCCAAGGACGACGGCTACACCGTGTCGGTCGATTCCATGCTGAAATGCATCGGCGACCGGACGAAGATCGTCTTCATCGCCAACCCGAACAATCCCACGGGCACCTACATCCCCCGCGCCGAGCTGGAGCGGCTGCACGCCGGCCTGCCGCCGCACGTGGTGCTGGTGATCGACGCCGCCTATGCCGAGTTTGTCACCGACCCGGACTACGATTCGGGGCAGGAGCTGGCGTCGTGGGCACCCAACGTGGTGATGACCCGCACCTTCTCGAAGATCTACGGCCTCGCCGCCTTGCGCGTCGGCTGGGCCTATGGCGCGCCGGCGATCATCGACGTGCTGAACCGGCTGCGCGGCCCGTTCAACGTGCCGACCCCGGCGCAGGCCGCCGCGGTCGCCGCACTCGAGGACCGCGAGTTCTTCGACAAGGCGCTCGCCCACAATACAAGGTGGCGCGACTGGCTGTTCCAGCGCCTCGGCGGCCTCGGCCTGCACGTGGTGCCCAGCGCTGGCAATTTCCTGCTGATCGATTTCGGCTCGGCGGCGGGCGCCCATGCCGCCGACGAATATCTGCGCGACAAGGGCTGGTACCTGCGCCGCATGGACAGCTACGGCTTCAAGGACCATCTGCGCCTGACCGTGGGCACCGAGAACGAGAACCGTGGCGTCACCGACGTCCTCGCCGCGTTCATGGAGACCGCGCGTGTTTGACCGGCTCTGCCTGATCGGCGTTGGCCTCATCGGCTCGTCGATCGCCCACCGGGCGCGCAGGGACGGGCTGGCGAAGGAGATCGTCGCCACCGCCCGCAGCCAGGCGACCCGCGACACGGTCGCCCGGCTGAAGATCGCGGATAAGGTGTTCGCGACCGCCGCCGAGGCGGTCGCGGGTGCCGACCTGGTCATCCTGTGCACGCCGCCCGGCGCGTTCGGCGCGGTGGCGAAGGAAATCGCGCCGCACCTGGCGCCCGGCGCCATTCTCACCGACGTGGGCTCGGTCAAGCAGGCGGTGGTCGACGATGTCGGCCCGCATGTGCCGGCGGGCGTGCATTTCGTGCCCGGCCATCCGGTGGCGGGCACCGAGAATTCCGGCCCGGAATCCGGCTTCGCCGAGCTGTTCGAGGGCCGCTGGAGCATCCTCACGCCGCCGCAGGGCACCGATCCGGCCGCCACGGACAAGCTGGCGGCGTTCTGGAAGGCGCTCGGCAGCAAGGTCGAGGTGATGGACGCCCGCCATCACGACCTGGTGCTCGCCATCACCAGCCACGTGCCGCACCTGATCGCCTACAACATCGTCGGCACCGCCGCCGACCTGGAGGAGGTGACCCAGTCGGAAGTGATCAAGTTCTCGGCCGGCGGCTTCCGCGACTTCACCCGCATCGCCGCCTCGGACCCGACCATGTGGCGCGACATCTTCCTCGGCAACAAGGAAGCCGTGCTGGAGATGCTGGGCCGCTTCACCGAGGACCTGACCGCCCTGCAGCGCGCCATCCGCTGGGGCGACGGCGACACGCTGTTCAACCTGTTCACCCGCACCCGGGCGATCCGGCGCGAGGTAATCGACGCCGGCCAGGAAACACCGGCGGCTGATTTCGGACGGCCGCACGGGAAGGGGTGATACCACGCCTGTCTGCCGGGCGACGCTTCGGGCGTCGAAGCGCGAGAAATGTTGACCGATGATCTCGTGGGCGACTTAGCCCTTTAAGCGCCGCGCGTCGGCGTTACGGCTGGTCATGGCCCTGAGTGAGCGGCTCGGTGCGGCCGCAACTTTCCCGCCGCCTGAGCGTTACAGGGCGACAACAACAAGAAGGAGAGGCAAATGTCTCGCAATGTACTGATAGGCTTGGCGGTCGCGGTCGTGGTGATCGTCGGCGTCCTCTTCGCCACCGGGTTCTGGAGCGCCAACGTGAAGGATTCGGGCAAGCTGCCCGAGGTGAACATTTCGACCGAGCCGGGCCGCGCGCCGGACGTGGACCTGGATTCCAAGAAGCTCGAGATCGGTACCGAGGAACGGACCGTCGAGGTTCCCAAGGTCGAGACCGAGGAAAAGGTGATCGATGTCCCGGTCGTCGGCGTCAGCGACGGCAAGAAGGACTGAGCGCACCAGCGCATCGGCATAAGGGCGCCCGCGGGCCGATTGGCTCGCGGGCGTTTCCATGTCCGCCGTGGCGTGTCCGGACCAATGGGTTGACGCGGCACCTGCACGGCGCGACGCTCTCGGCCTCGAACGCGGGGAGGGTGAATGTCCTGGATCACGGACGAAATGCGCGGGATCGTCGGCCAGGTGATGCGCGAGGCGGTGTCCTACCCCATCGCCCTGTCCGACATCCGCAAATGGGCCATGGCGGTCTATTGGCCCGAGCCGCCGCCGCGCCAGTACTGGGACGAGGACTATGCCGCCCGGTTTGGCGGCATCGTCGCGCCGGAGGATTTCAATCCCTTCGCCTGGATGGCGGCCAGGCCGACGCCCGACGATCCGCCGATCTCCATGAGCGCCTTCCGCGAGTCCGAGCTGGGCGTCGCGACGCCCGACTACAAGGCGATCCTGCTGACCGAGATCCGCGCCCGCCACGGCGCGCCCATGCGGCCCGGCGACGTGATCCGCTGCGTCTGGAAGATCACCGACTACATGGAGCGCGAAGGCCGCATGGGCCTGATGCTCTACACCACCCTGTCGCAGGAGTTCACCAACCAGCGCGGCGAGTGGGTGCGCACCCTCGATTCTGTTTTCGCGAGGTACTGATGCTCGATCCGAACAGCCTCCACATCGGCGACGAGATCCCGGCCTTCTCCCGCGACGGCACGGTGCATCACTGGAACCGCTACGCGGCGGTGAACTACGAGTTC
>CAMBYA010000070.1 GCA_945872035.1 Rhizobium sp. Q54 | reverse complement strand
GAGCCACCGGCAAACCTGCTGGCGCGGCTGATGTTGACTCTCTTGACAACATCCGGCCGTTTGGGCACGGTGTTGAACGATCGTTGAATTTTTGCACGATCGAACGGGTGATGGCAAGACAGAACGGGGACGGACCATGAGCACGGTGGACAATAGGCTTGATATGGAGCGCCCGGCGAAGATGCCGGAGCCCAGCCTGCGCGGCGACATCATCGACGCCGACCGCTACATCTCGAAGGACTATTACGAGAAGGAATGGCGCCGGGTGTGGATGCGCACCTGGCAGATCGGCGGCCTGTCCTATCACATGCCCGAGCCGGGCGACTATGTGAACACCACGCTGGGCCGCGAATCCATCCTGATGGTCCGGCAGGAGAACGGCAGTGTCCGCGCCTTCTTCAACGTTTGCCAGCACCGCGGCGCGCGCCTCACCTTCGCCGACGAGGGCTGCGCGACGGACGGCTTCACCTGCCCCTATCATGGCTGGAACTGGGGCACCGACGGCCTGCTGAAGGCCATGCCCGACGCCGACGACTTCCCCGGCGGCAGCCAGCTCGGCAAGCTGGGCCTGATCGACATGCCGTGCGAGGAATTCGCCGGTTTCGTGTGGTTCAACATGGACCCCAACGCCATCCCGCTGCGCGAGGCGCTGGGCAGCTCGGGCGACGAGATCGAGGGCTACCGCATGGAGAACATGGTGCGGGTGCTGGCCCTGACGGCCGACGCCAACTGCAACTGGAAGGTGATCACCGACAATTTCAACGAGGGCTATCACGTCCAGGTGCTGCACCCGGAGCTGGCGCCCTATATCGAGACCGTGTTCTCGGAATGCCAGTTCGACCTGCGCGAGAACGGCACCAACAGCGGCTGGTTCCCGTCGCACCGGCCCACCGCCTCCTACAAGGGCGACGAGCCGCCCGCGGACGTGGCGGCGATGATGGAAAAGTGGGAGCTGAACCCCGCCGACTACCAAGGCAACGCGCGGATGAAGCAGATCCGACTCGATATCCAGCAGCAGAAGCGCAGGATCGGCCCGTCGAAGGGCTACCACCACTATGCGCACCTGAAGGACTACCAGCTCACCGATTACGTCATCTACAACATCTTCCCGAACAACGTGATCACGGTAGGTCCGGACGGCGTGCAGCTGCTGCGCCCGCGTCCGCACCCCACCGATCCGCAGAAATGCGAGTTCGACCACTGGTACTTCGTGCCGCATATCGACGGCGTGACGACGGTCCCCTCGCCCGCCGGCGGTCCCGACCTGCCGTTCGAAGACGCGCCCGTCGACCACTTCAGGTATGGCGAGAAGACGCTGGGCCGCACCAACGACCAGGACCTGTCGATCGCGGAGAACCAGCAGCTCGGCTTCAACTCGGCCGGCTACCAGGGCGCGAACCTGACCAACCAGGAGCGCCGCGTGCAGCATTTCCACGACACGCTGAACGACTATATCGAGGGGCGGAAGTAGGGTTCTGTGGGCGGCGGGAGAAATTCCGCCGCCCTGCCCCTCGTTGTCATCCCGGACTTGTCCCGAGCGGGGCCCATGTCGACCCGAGGCTCGCAGCCGCGCACGCGCTCGTCGGCTTTGATGCCCGCCTCGCGCATGTAGGCGGCAGCGGCATTGCCGGCATTGTCGCGGGGCGCGCGGTCTGCTAACCAACCGCCATCCTCCCGCAGAAGAGCACAGCATGATCCCGCGCTATACCCGTCCCGAAATGGCCAGCATCTGGGAACCGGAGACCAAGTTCAAAATCTGGTTCGAGATCGAGGCCCATGCCTGCGACGCGCTGGCCGAACTGGGCGTGATCCCGAAGGAGGCCGCCAAGGCAGTCTGGGAGCGCGGCGCCTTCGAGGTGGACCGGATCGACGCCATCGAGCGCGAGGTGAAGCACGACGTCATCGCCTTCCTCACCAACCTGGCCGAGCATGTGGGCCCGGAAGCGCGCTTCGTGCACCAGGGCATGACGTCGTCGGACGTGCTCGACACCTGCCTCAACGTCCAGCTGGTGCGCGCCGCCGATCTGCTGATCGAGGACATGGACAAGCTGCTGGCGGTGCTGAAGCGCCGCGCCTTCGAGCACAAGGACACCGTGACCATCGGCCGCAGCCACGGCATCCACGCCGAGCCGACCACCTTCGGCCTGAAGCTCGCGCAGGCCTATGCCGAGTTCAGCCGCAACCGCGAGCGGCTGGTGATCGCGCGCAGGGAAGTGGCCACCTGCGCTATTTCGGGCGCCGTCGGCACCTTCGCCAACATCGATCCGAGGGTCGAGGAGCACGTGGCCAAGGCGCTGGGCCTCGAGCCCGAGCCGGTGTCGACGCAGGTGATCCCGCGCGACCGGCACGCCATGTATTTCGCCGTGCTCGGCGTGGTCGCCAGCTCGGTCGAGCGGCTCGCCACCGAGATCCGCCATTTGCAGCGCACCGAGGTGCTCGAGGCCGAGGAATATTTTTCGCCGGGCCAAAAGGGCAGCTCGGCCATGCCGCACAAGCGCAACCCGGTGCTGACCGAGAACCTCACCGGCCTCGCCCGGCTGGTGCGCATGGCGGTCGTTCCGGCCATGGAGAACGTGGCGCTGTGGCACGAGCGTGACATCTCGCATTCGTCGGTCGAGCGCGGCATCGGGCCGGACGCGACAGTGACACTGGACTTCGCGCTGGTCCGCCTCGCCGGCGTCATGGACAAGCTGCTGGTCTATCCGGAGAACATGCAGCGCAACATGGACAAGCTGCGCGGCCTGGTGTTCTCGCAACGTGTTCTTCTCGCGCTGACCCAGGCAGGCGTGTCGCGCGAGGACAGCTATTCCATCGTCCAGCGCAACGCCATGAAGGTGTGGGAAGCCGCCAACAAGGGCGGCGATGCCGACTTCCTCGCCCTGCTGAAGGCCGATCCGGGCGTGATCATCCCCGACGCCGAACTGGAAGCCGTGTTCGACCTGGGCTACCACACCAAGCACGTCGATACGATTTTCCGGCGGGTGTTCGGCGAGGTTTAACCGTAAACCAATCCCGTCATTGCGAACGCAGTGAAGCAGCCCAGGAACCGCGTGACGTTACGTCGGAGAACCGGGCTGCCGGGCCGCTTCGCGGCTCGCGATGACGCTGGATTACTGGAAGGGCTTGAGCCCCTCAGGCGACTTCGCTGGCGATCTGGTGCTTGGCGACCGCCATCAGGTCGTCCATTTCCTTGCGGATGCGGTGCTCGCTGACCGAGACCTGCTTGGCGTCGAGGTCTGCCTTGACCTTGCGGTATACGTCGTCGTCGCCGGCTTCCTGGAAGTCGGACTTCACCACCTCGATGGCATACTGCGCGGCGGCGTCGCCGGTCAGGCCCATCTCGCCGGCCGCCCACAGGCCCAGCAGCTTGTTGCGGCGGGCCATGACCTTGAACTGGAGCTCCTGGTCGTGGGCGTATTTCGATTCGAAGGCTTTCTCGCGGTTGTCGAACTGGGTCATGGCTTCTGGCTCCCGCAGGGTGACTTGAGAATTGATAACCAGATAGCGAGCGGGATGCCTATAATCAACCGTGTTAATGGATTGTCGGAACCGCGTGATTGCTCTATGGTCCCGCGCTCCAAATCTGCCCCACATTGCGGCAAGGAATCAGCCAATGAGCCGGCGCCGGCAAATTTACGAGGGCAAGGCCAAGGTCCTGTTCGAAGGCCCTGAGCCCGGAACGCTCGTCCAGTACTTCAAGGACGACGCCACTGCGTTCAACAACAAGAAGAAGGGCACGATCACCGGTAAGGGCGTGCTCAACAACCGCATTTCCGAATTCATCATGCTGCGCCTGGGCGAGGTCGGCATCCCGACCCATTTCGTGCGCCGCCTGAACATGCGCGAGCAGCTGGTGCGCGAGGTCGAGATCATCCCGATCGAGATCGTGGTGCGCAACGTGGCCGCCGGATCGATCTCGCAGCGCCTCGGCATCGCCGAGGGCACGCCGCTGCCCCGGTCCATCGTCGAGTACTTCTACAAGAATGACGAGCTGGGCGATCCCATGGTGGCCGAGGAGCACATCACCGCGTTCGGCTGGGCGACGCCGCCCGAGCTGGACGAGATCATGGCGCTGGCGCTCCGGGTCAACGACTTCCTCAGCGGCCTGTTCCTGGGCATCGGCATCAAGCTGATCGACTTCAAGCTGGAGTTCGGCCGGCTGTATGACGACCAGGACCAGATGCGCATCGTGCTGGCCGACGAGATCAGCCCGGACAATTGCCGGCTGTGGGACCTGCACACCCAGGAAAAGATGGACAAGGACCGCTTCCGGCGCGGCTTGGGCGGCGAAGCGGAGGCTTATCAGGAAGTGGCGCGCCGGCTGGGCATCCTGCCGGAAAGCGGCCCCACCGACATGAAGGGACCGGAGGTCATGCAGTGAAGGCACGGGTTCACGTGACGTTGAAATCAGGCGTGCTCGACCCGCAGGGCCGGGCCATCCAGCACACGCTGGGCTCGCTCGGCTTCGGCGGCGTCAGCGACGTGCGCCAGGGCAAGTACCTGGAACTGGACCTGGCCGAGACCGACCGCGACGCGGCCGAGCGTTCGGTCAAGGACATGTGCGAGAAGCTGCTCGCCAATACCGTCATCGAGAACTACAGCATCGACCTGGTGGAATGAAGCCGGCCGTCATCGTATTCCCCGCCTCGAACTGCGACCGGGATGCCGCCGTCGCCATCGAGAAAATCTGCGGCGTGAAGCCGCTCATGGTCTGGCACGGCGACAGCACCCTGCCGGACGTCGACCTCATCGTGATCCCGGGAGGCTTCTCGTTCGGCGACTATCTGCGCTGCGGCGCCATGGCCGCCCGCTCGCCGGTGATGCGCGAGGTGGTCGCCCGCGCCAACAATGGCACGCCGGTGCTGGGCATCTGCAACGGCTTCCAGGTGCTGACCGAAGCTGGCCTGCTGCCGGGCGCCTTGATGATGAACGCGCACCTGAAGTTCGTCTGCAAGGACGTGGCGCTGAAGGTCGAGAGCAACCAGTCCATGTTCACCAGCGCCTACCAGACCGGTGAGATCGTCACGTACACGGTGGCCCATCACGAGGGCAACTACTTCGCCGACGACGCGACCCTGGACCAGATCGAGCAGAACGGCCAGGTTGCCTTCCGCTATCTCGACAACCCGAACGGCGCGCGCAACGACATCGCCGGCATCTTCAACAAGGAACGCAACGTGCTCGGGCTGATGCCGCATCCGGAACGCATGATCGAGCGCGACCTGGGCGGTGACGACGGCGCGCGCATGTTCGAAAGCCTGGTGGCGTCCCTATGAGCGCGATCACGCCCGAAATCGTGGCCGAGCATGGCCTGAATCCCGACGAGTACGACCGCATCGTCAACGCCATGGGCCGCGAGCCCAATATCACCGAGTTGGGCATCTTCTCGGTGATGTGGTCCGAGCATTGTTCCTACAAGTCGTCCCGCCGCCATCTGCGCAAGCTGCCGACCGAAGCGCCGTGGGTGATCTGCGGCCCCGGCGAGAACGCCGGCATCATCGACATCGGCGACGGCCAGGCCGCCATCTTCAAGATGGAAAGCCACAACCATCCCAGCTTCATCGAGCCCTACCAGGGCGCGGCGACCGGCGTGGGCGGCATCCTGCGCGACGTGTTCACCATGGGCGCGCGGCCGGTGGCCAATCTGAACGCCCTGCGCTTCGGCAGCCCGGACCATCCCAAGACCAGGCACCTCCTGTCAGGCGTGGTCGCGGGCATCGGCGGTTACGGCAATTGCGTCGGCGTGCCGACCATCGGCGGCGAGTGCGACTTCCACCCCGCCTATAACGGCAACATCCTGGTCAACGCCATGACCGTGGGCATCGCCGATACCGACAAGATCTTCTATTCGGCGGCGGCCGGCATCGGCAATCCGGTGATCTATGTGGGCTCGAAGACCGGGCGCGACGGCATCCACGGCGCGACCATGGCGTCGGCCGAGTTCGGCGAGAATTCCGAGGAGAAGCGCCCGACGGTGCAGGTCGGCGACCCGTTCACCGAGAAGCTGCTGATCGAGGCGTGCCTGGAGCTGATGGCGACCGACGCCATCGTCGCCATCCAGGACATGGGCGCCGCCGGCCTGACCTCGTCGTCGGTCGAGATGGGCTCCAAGGGCGAGGTCGGCATCGAGCTCGACCTCGACAACGTGCCGCAGCGCGAAACCGGCATGACACCCTACGAGATGATGCTGTCGGAAAGCCAGGAGCGCATGCTCATGGTGCTCAAGCCCGGCCGCGAGCCCGAGGCCATGGCAATCTTCCGCAAGTGGGACCTGGATTTCGCGGTCATCGGCAAGGTCACCGACACAAGACACCTGGTGCTGAAGCACAAGGGCGAGATCGTCGCCGACATCCCGCTGGGCCCGCTGGTCGACGACGCGCCGAACTACGACCGGCCCCATGAAGAAACCGAGAAGCAGGACGTGCTCGGCCCAGATTCCTTCACCGCGCCCGAGAGCAACGCCGACGCCCTGCGCGAGCTGCTGGCGACGCCGGACCTGGCGTCGAAGCGCTGGATCTGGCAGCAATACGACCACATGGTCATGGGCGACACCATCGGCCGCCCCGGCGGCGACGCCGGCGTCGTCCGCGTCCACGGCACCCAGAAGGCGCTGGCCATCACCACCGACTGCACGCCGCGCTACTGCAAGGCCGATCCGGTCGAGGGCGGCAGACAGGCCGTGGCCGAGACCTGGCGCAACATCACCGCCACCGGCGCGATCCCGCTTGCCATCACCAATTGCCTGAATTTCGGCAACCCGGAGAAGCCCATCATCATGGGCCAGTTCGTCGGCTGCATCGAAGGCATGGCAGAAGCCTGCCTGGCGCTCGACTATCCGGTGATCTCGGGCAACGTGTCGCTGTACAACGAGACCAATGGCCAGGCCATCCTGCCGACACCCGCCATCGGCGGCGTGGGCATCCTGACGAACTACGAGCAGCGCGCCTCGATCGCGTTCGCCGCCGAAGGCGAGACCATCGTGCTGATCGGCGATACCGAAGGCCATCTGGGCCAGTCGCTCTATGCCCGCGAGCTCTGCGGCCGCGAGGACGGCGCGCCGCCGCCGGTCAACCTGTCCGCCGAGCGCCGGAACGGCGACCTGGTGCGCGGCCTGATCCTGACCGGCGTCGCCACGTCGTGCCACGATGTCTCCGGCGGCGGCCTGCTGGTCGCCATCGCCGACATGGCCATGGCGTCGCGGATCGGCGCCGTGCTGGACTACGACCGGGGCGGCGTTCCCTCCTATGCCTTCCTCTTCGGCGAGGACCAGGGCCGCTATGTCATCACCACCAACAGCCCGGAGCTGGTGCTGGAGCAGGCGGCCGTAGACGGCGTGAATGCATCGGTGATCGGCGTCACCGGCGGCGCGACATTGAAAATTTCCGAGTTCGATTCCATATCAGTGGCCGAACTGACCCAGGTCCATGAAGGCTGGCTACCAGCCTACATGGCCATTCCCTGACCCAGGAGCCGATCGCCCATGGCGATGGACGCGCACGAGATCGAGAAGCTGATCAAGGAAGCCCTGCCCGACGCGACGGTCACCATCGAGGACCTGCGCGGGGACGGCGACCACTATGCGGCCCACGTGATTTCCGAAGCGTTCCGCGGCAAGAATCGGGTACAACAGCACCAGATCGTCTACAAGGCCCTGCAAGGCAACATGGGCGGCGTGCTGCACGCGCTGGCGCTGCAGACCTCCGTACCGGAATAGGACCCAACCATGAGCGACAACCCCGTTTTCGAGTACATCCAGTCCGAACTGGCCGCCAATGACATCGTGCTGTTCATGAAAGGCTCGCCGCTGTTCCCGCAGTGCGGATTCTCGGCCACGACGGTCGAGATCCTCAAGCGCATGAACGTGCCGTTCAAGGGCATCAATGTGCTGGCCGACGACGACATCCGCAACGGCATCAAGGAATTCAGCGACTGGCCGACCATTCCCCAGCTCTACGTAAAGGGTGAGTTCGTCGGCGGCTGCGACATCGTGCGCGAGATGTACGAGACCGGCGAACTGCACGAATACATGAAGTCGAAAGGCTTCGACCCGGAATACGTATAGGGGCTGCGCGGCTCTCCCCAGCTTGTCACCCCGGACTTGTTCCGGGGTCTGTGGGAATGCAGCCAGGAAAGTTACCGCGTTGGCACAGGCAGCGGTGCACGCGGCCCGACACGCTCTCTCGCGGATAGACAGACCCCGGAACAAGTCCGGGGTGACAACGAGAGGGAACATCAGCCTCTATCGAACCCGTAGGACCGCTCCACGCGGCACACGTCCAGCCTGAACCAGTTATAGAACCGCTCGCGGCCCATGGCCTGCGCGCCGAGGTGCTCGGCGTTGGCCCGCCAGGCTTTCACCGCGTCTTCCGTCGCCCAGTAGCTCACCGTGATCCCGAGTCCGTCCACACCCCGAACGCTGTCGTGGCCCAGATAGCCGGGTTGGATGCGTGCCAGTTCCTCCATGCGGTCGGCCATCGCCCCGTATCTGTCGGGGTTTCGCAGCCGCGAGGTGAAGATGACGGCGTAGGCGCCTTTTTCCATGGCGTGGCCCCTTCACAATAGTGACACTGGCGGTCTGCTATGCCTTGCCAGAAACCATCACCGACCGCCAGCCGGAACACGCCATGCAAGACGACGACGATTTCTGCGACCGCCCTCTCGCCTCGCCCACCCTCGATGCCATCATTTCCCGCCGGATCAGCCGGCGCACCTTGCTGAAGGGCGGGCTTGCCGCCTCTGCGGCGCTGGCGACGGTCAGCCCGACCGCGCTGATGGCGGTCGAGAAGGCCGCGGCGCAACCCTTCAGCTTCAAGGGCCTGGAGCGCGGCGTGGACGAGACCCATCGCGTGGCGGAGGGCTACGACGCGCGGGTACTGATCCGCTGGGGAGACGCGGTGCTGCCCGGCGCGCCTGCCTTCGATCCCTCCAACCAGTCGGCCGAGGCACAGGCGCGGCAGTTCGGCTACAACAACGATTATGTCGGTTACATCCCGCTGCCCGCCGGCTCGAAAAGCTCGGACCACGGGCTGCTGTGCGTGAACCACGAATATGTCTCGGCGGAGGTCATGCACCCGACCCAGCCGGAAGACGCATCTGACGCCGCCAAGGCCGCCTGGATGAAAAAGCGCGCCGCCATCGAGATCCAGGCCCATGGCGGTTCGGTGATCGAAATTCGCAAGCAGGGCGGTACCTGGCAGGTGGTCGAGGGCAGCCCGTATGCCCGCCGCGTCACCTCGGACACGCCCATGATCATTTCCGGCCCGGCGGCCGGCCATGAATGGATGAAGACCAAGGCCGATCCCACCGGCACGAAAGTGCTGGGGACCATCA
>CAMBYA010000069.1 GCA_945872035.1 Rhizobium sp. Q54 | reverse complement strand
CCTGGGCTTCCGCCAGGTCAGCCCCGGCACGCTGGTGACGCCGGGAACGGTGGTGGCGACCCTCGACGACATCGATCCGGTGAAGCTCGATTTTTCGGTGCCCGAGACGTTTCTGGGCGCGGTGTCGACGGGCCAGGACGTGGATGCACGCACCGCTGCGTATCCTGGCCGCGCGTTCAAGGGCACCGTCGAGACCATCGACGCCCGGGTCGATCCGATCTCCCGCGCCATTTCGGTGCGCGCGCTGATTCCCAATCCGGATGGCGCGCTGCGCCCCGGCATGCTGGCGACCGTCGAGGTGATCCGGTCGCGCAGCACGGTTCTGCTGCTGCCGGAAGGAGCCCTGATGCCGCGCGACACGCGCCAGTTCGTCTGGGTGATCGAGCAAGGCGGTGCGGTCGTCCAGCGCGAGGTGACCATCGGCCGCCGGCGTCCCGGCGCGGCGGAAGTGCTGACCGGCCTGAGGCAGGGCGAAAAGGTGGTGGTCGAGGGTGTCGGCCGGATGATTCCGGGCGCGACTGTCCAGAGCATCGGCGAGCACAAGCTGCCCGGTGGCGAAAGCGGAGGCGCCTGAGCCATGCTGCTGTCCGACATCTCGGTCAAGCGGCCGGTCTTTGCGACCGTGGTCAGCTTGCTGCTGCTGTCGTTCGGCCTGGTAGCCATCGAGCGCCTGCCGGTGCGCGAGTATCCGGACATCGATCCGCCGGTGGTGTCGGTCAATACCATCTACAGGGGCGCGTCGGCCGCCACCGTCGAGGCCCGCGTCACCAAGCTGATCGAGGACCAGGTCGCGGGCATCGAGGGCGTCCGCTGGGTTTCGTCCAAGAGCAACGACGGCATGTCCACGGTGGTCATGGAGTTCGACCTGGACCGGGACGTGGACGCGGCCGCCAACGACGTGCGCGACCGCGTCTCCCGCGTGGTCGAGGAACTGCCCGACGAGGTCGACGCGCCGGAGATATTCAAGGTCGATTCCGACGAGGATCCGATCGTCTGGTACAATCTGTCCAGCACGGTCATGGACGTCACCCAGATGTCCGACTATGCCGACCGCTACATCGTCGACCAGCTGTCGTCGGTGGACGGCGTCGCCCGCGTCATCATCGGCGGTGAGCAGCGCTACGCCATGCGGATCTGGGTCGACCGGGTGGCGCTGGCCGCCCGCCAGCTCACCGCGGCCGACATCGAGAAGGCGCTGCGGTCGCAGAACCTGGAGCTGCCGGCCGGTGCGCTCGAATCGACCGACCGCGACTACACGCTGCGGCTTGAGCGCGCCTACAGCACGGAAACCGACTTCGCCAAGCTGGTGATCGCGAAGACCTCGGATGGCCACATGGTCCGTCTGGGCGAAGTCGCGCGGATCGAGCTGAGCTCGGAAGAGCCGCGCATCTTCTTCAAAGGCAATGGCGAGACCCAGATCGGCCTCGGCGTCGTCCGCCAGTCGCGGGCCAACACGCTGGAAGTGGCCGACGCGGCGAACGCCATGATCCAGCAGATCAACCCGACGCTGCCGGCCGGCACCTCGCTGCATTACACCTATGACGGCTCGGTGTTCATCAAGGAGGCGATCCACGAGGTCTATGTGACCCTGGCGATCGCCGTGCTGCTGGTGGTCGGCGTCATCTACCTGTTCCTCGGCAGCATCCGCGCGACGATCATCCCGACCGTGACCGTGCCGGTGAGCCTGATCGCCAGTTTCAGCGTGCTCTATGCGTTCGGCTATTCGATCAACCTCCTCACCTTGCTGGCGCTGGTGCTCTCCATCGGCCTCGTCGTCGACGACGCCATCGTGGTGCTGGAGAACATCTATCGCCGGGTGCAGAAAGGCGAGTCGCCGCTGGTCGCGGCCTACAAGGGCGCCCGGCAGGTGGGTTTCGCCGTGCTGGCGACCACGGCGGTGCTGATCTCGGTGTTCGTGCCGATCATCTTCCTCGAAGGCAATGTGGGCCGCCTGTTCGCCGAACTGGGTGTTGCGGTCGCCTCGGCGGTGGCGTTTTCGGCGCTGGTCGCGCTGACGTTCAGCGTCATGCTGTCGTCCAAGCTGCTGAAGCCCATGGGCGAGAAGAAAGGCAGGCTGCAGGCCTTCGTCGATGACAGGATGGATTGGCTCGCCGACCGCTACACCAGCTTCCTCCAGCGGGCGATCAAGCTGCCGGTGATCATCGGCGGCGTGGTCGTCGCGGTGTTCGCGCTGATCGTGCTCATCGGCAGCCAGGTCAAGGAAGAGCTGGTGCCGCCCGAAGACCGGGGCGCGTTCTACCTGACGTTCCAGGGTCCGCAGGGCGCCGGATTCGACTACAGCAAGGCGCAGATGGAGAAGATCGAGGCCAAGCTGCTGCCCTATGTGGAAAGCGGCGAAGCCCGGCGCGTCATGCTGCGGGCGCCGTCGTATGGCGGGCTGACGGCGTTCGACACAGGCTCGGGCATGATGGTGCTGAGCGACTGGGCCGACCGCGACCGCGACACCTTCGAGGTGATGAACGAAATCCGCGGCGAGTTCGCCGCCACCATGCCGGGCATCCAGCTCTACCTGATGATGCGCCAGGGCATCAGCAACGCACGTGGCCAGACGGTGCAGTTCGTGATCGGCGCCAGCACCTTCGAGGAACTGGCCCGCTACCGCGAGATCATGCTGGAGAAGATTCGCGCCAACCCGAACCTGATCGGCGTCGATGTCGACTACAAGGAAACCCGGCCGCAGATGAAGGTGATCCTCGACCGGGACCGCGCCGCCGACCTGGGCGTGCCGGCAGAGGAAGTGGGCGCGACGCTGGAAAGCATGATCGGATCGCGCAAGGTCAACACTTTCGCCCGCGAGGGCGAGGAGTATTACGTCATCATCCAGGCCCAGCGGTCGGACCGAGAGAGCCCGACGGACCTGTCGAACATCTATGTCCGGTCACGCACCACCGGCGCGCTGATCCCGCTGTCCAACCTTGTCCGGCTCGAGGAACGCGCCGACGCCAAGGAGCTCAACCGCTACAACCGCATGCGCGCCATCACCATCTCGGCGAGCCTGGTCCAGGGCTATCCACTCGGCGAGGCGCTGACATTCCTGGAGAACACCGCCAGGACCGAACTGCCGGGCACCGCGCGGATCGGCTACAAGGGCGAGTCGCTGGAATTCAAGGACTCCTCGGGCGCGGTGATCTTCACCTTCTTCATCGCCCTGCTGGTGGTGTTCCTGGTGCTGGCCGCCCAGTTCGAGAGCTTCATCCACCCCTTCGTGATCATGCTGTCGGTGCCGCTCGCGATCCTGGGCGCGGTGCTGGGGCTTTGGGTCTTCGGCAGCACGCTCAACATTTATAGCCAAGTGGGCATTATCATCCTGGTCGGCATCGCGGCCAAGAACGGCATCCTGATCGTGGAATTCGCCAACCAGCTCCGCGACGAAGGCCGAACCATCGACGAGGCGATCCTCGAGGCCTGCCACATCCGCCTGCGGCCGATCATCATGACCAGCCTGGCGCTCGCCATCGGCGCGCTGCCGCTGGCGGTGGCGTCCGGCGCCGGCGCCGAAAGCCGCGTCACGCTGGGCATCGTCATCTGTTCCGGCGTGCTGGTATCGACGGTGCTGACCCTGGTCGTGGTGCCGGTGTTCTACCGGCTGCTCGCGCCTTTCACGCGCTCGCCGCATGCGGTGGCGCGCCAGCTTGAGGATCTGCAGCGGCAGGCCTGAATTCCGTTATCCCATTCGTGATTCTGCGAGCGCAGCGAAGCAGCCCAGCCGTACCGTCGATGGCTGTGTGGCAGCATGGCTGGATCGCGTCGCTTTGCTCGCGAAATCACGTTGGTGTTTGTGTAGATCACGGAAAAAGCACAAAGCGATCCCCGCGCGCGCCCGTCGTCCCGCGTGACAGCGGGCCGGGAACGTGCTTCGCTTGACGCTCGTCAAACGGGGAGAGCGACATGAGCAAGATCTTCGGTCCTGTGGTGCAGCAGGGCTACGTGGTGCCCGACATGAAGAAGGGCATCGAGCACTGGCTGGCGCGCGGCGTCGGCCCCTTCTACCTGATCGAGGACATCAAGCTGCCCGCCGAGCATTACGGCGAGCGCATGGACTGCCACATCCAGGCGGCCTTCGCCTATTCAGGCGACCAGCAGATCGAACTGATCGCGCCCTATGACGATTGCGGCCCGACCATCTACGGCGACTACCTGAAGCAGAACCCGGAAGGCGGCCTGCAGCATCTTGCCGTGTGGTGCGACGACGTGGACGGCAAGCTGAGGTCGCTGAAGGAAGACGGCGTCAACTATGTGGTTGGCCACCGCTACATCAATTCGCACGCCTATATCGACCTGCTCGACGCGCCGGGCGTGATGATCCAGCTGATGCCGACCGATCCGCTGCACATCGAGATGTTCGATGTCATCAAGAATGCGTCGGAAACATGGGACGGCAAGACCGATCCGGTCCGCCCGCCGTCGTGGGGCCGCGGTTAGTCGGCCAACAGCGCCGGCGGCTTGCCGACCACGAACTTCAGCACCAGCACGCCCAGGGTGAGCGCGGCCGTCATCACCACGGCCATGGGCATCGGCGAGCCGTCGTAGAGCAGGCCGGCGATGGCCGAGCCACTGGCGCCCAGCGCGAATGACATGCTGCCGGTGAACGCCGAGGTGCTGCCGGCGCGCTTCAGGTCGATCACCATGGCCGAGGCGCCGCCATTGGGCAGCACGAAGCCCATGCAGGTGATCACCAGGAACAGCGGGATCAGCAGGCCGGGCAGGCCGCCGATGCCGGTCAGCGCCGATACCAGCAGGATCAGCGTCAGTCCCAGGCCGATGGCCAGCGCGATCTTCAGCAGGTCGTGGCTGGTGCGGCGCTTCAGGAGATGGCGGTTGATCTGCGACCCGGCGATCAGGCCGGCGGCATTGATGCCGAAGAACCAGCCGAAGTGCTCGGGCGATATGCCGTAGTGCTCGATCAGCAGGTCCGGCACGCAGGTGATGTAGGTGAACATGGACGCGGTGCCCATGCCGCCGGCGATCGCATAGCCGACGATGTGCCGGTTGCGGGCGACCGCCGTGATGCCCTGGAACGGCGACTCGGTCCTGGCGTGGGCGGCCACCTGCTCGGACCGGGATTCGGGCAGGCGGAAGAACACCAGCCCGCCGACGAGCACCCCGAACACGGCGAGCGCCAGGAAGATGGCCTGCCAGTCGGCGACCGCCAGCACCCAGCCGCCGGCGATCGGCGCCAGGATCGGCGCCAGGCCCATCACCAGCATCAGCAGCGAGAACATCCGCGGCGCCTCGCGCCGGTCGTAGACGTCGGTGACCACGGCGCGGGCCAGCACCTGGCCGACACAGGCGCCCAGTGCCTGCAGGAACCGCATCACGATCAGCGAGCCGATGGTCTGGGCGAAGGCGCAGCCGATGCTCATGACAATGAACACGGCGATGCCGATCATCAGCGGCGGCCGTCGCCCGACACGGTCGGAAATTGGTCCATAAAGGAGCTGCCCAAGCGCCATGCCGATCAGGAACACGGACATGGTCTGCTGCGCGCTGGCGGGATCGGTGTGCAGGTCGGCGGCGATGGCCGGCATGGCCGGCAGGTACATGTCGATCGCCATGGGACCGAACGCGGTCAGCGACCCCAGCATCAAGGTCAGCCTTACGCCCGGCGTAGGGCGCCGGGCTGCCGGGACGTTATCGGTGGACATTCAGGCTTACTCGAGAACGGTTTGTGCGATAAGTAAGCGATCCATAAGCCGCTGCATACAACGAAGGCGGCCAGTTCGGGAATTTCGCGGGTGCTCGAGTCACGGGGCGAGGAGCAGGAGCAGGCCGGCAAGGATGACGCCGATCTTCAGCGTGCCGCGGAAGAGGCCTTCAACGTCGAGGTAAACCGGCACCTCAAGCGGAACTATTTCGCGCTGTTGCTCCACGGTGTCTTCGGCATGACCGGCTTCCGGCTTCTGCAGGCGCCCACCTTCCTCCCCGCCTATCTCTTCGTCCTGTCGAATTCGCCGACCGCCGTCGGCCTCGTGCTGGCCGCCCAGCATATCGGCGCGACCCTGGCCTCGCTGCCCGGCGGCAACATGATCTCCCACCGCAAGCGGGTGGTACCCATCTTCATGTGGGTCGGCGGCGCCATGCGCGTCGCAGTCCTCGGCATTGCCATCGCCGGCTTCGGCGTGACGGGGCTGACGCTGTTCGGCGTCAAGGTACCCAGCTTCGTGCCCGACGAGAACTTCGCCCTCTGGACCATCGGCATCTGCCTGCTGCTGTTCGGCGCGTTTAACGGCATGCAGTCGGTGGCGTTCCAGTTCACCGTGTCGAAGCTGATCCCGGTCGCCGTCCGGGGACGGCTGATGGGCTTCCGTAACTTCTTCGCCGGCATCGTTGCCGCGGCGGTCGCCTATATGGGCGGCGGCTACTTCATCGAGCACAATCTGCTCGGCAACGGCTATGCCAGCACCTTCTTCCTCGCATTCATCCTCACCGCCATCGGCCTGCTGGGCCTGAAGCAGATCCGCGAGCCCGAGCCGCCGAACGTGCAGGCGCCGGCGCCGCTGATGGAACGGCTCAAGGATCTGCCGCGCCAGGCGCGCACGCCGGGGTTCCAACGCTACCTGGTCGGCAGCACGCTGGCCTCGCTCGCCATTGCCGCCGCGCCGTTCTACATCCTGCACGTCAAGCACGAGATGGCCGCGTCGGGCCAAGTGCTCGGCGGTTACGGCCTGGGCGTGCTGACCATATCGTTCATGCTGATCCCGACCTTCGTCGCGCCGATCTGGGGCATTCTCGGCGACCGTTTCGGCAATTCCTGGACCTTCGCCGGGTCCATCGCCATCTGGGGCGTCTTCCTGCTGATCCTGCTGATCGCGCCGACAAGCCTGTTCTGGCTGGCCATCGTGTTCAGCGGCCTGGGCGTCGGCATCGGCGGCCTGCAGATCGCCGGGCAGAACCTGCTGCTGGAATACGGCTCGCGCGACGACCAGCCGATGATGATCGCGCTGGCCAGCATGGTCGCGTCGGCGATGTTCGCCGCCGGCCCGATCCTGGGCGGCGCACTCGCCGAGGCCACGTCCTATACGATGATGTTCCTCGTCGCCATCGTCATCAAGGGCTTCGCGGTCTGGGTGATCATGGGCAACGTCCGGCGAAAGAAGCCGCCGGTCTAGGTCGATGCGTCAAGGCAACTATCGCTGCTTGCGTTAGGCGGCTGCTGCGTTGATCTTCTGCCTGCCGCCCTTTCGGGCGCAGGGATAATTCTGGACATGGACGACAAACCCCGCGACCCGATGACGGCGGATCCCGCGCACCTGCGGCCCGACCCCGCGGTCCGTCGACCCCGCCGCTTCTGGCAGCTGCTCGGTCCTGGCCTGATCACCGGCGCGTCGGACGACGATCCGAGCGGCATCGCCACCTATTCCCAGGTCGGCGCGCAGTTCGGCTATGGCCTGGCCTGGAGCCTGCCGTTCAGCTATCCGCTCCTGGCGGCCGTTCAGGAGATCAGCGCCCGCATCGGGCGTGTGACCGGTAAAGGCATCGCCGGCAACATCCGCCAGTTCTACCCGGCATCGATCCTGAGACTGATCGTCGGCCTGCTGCTGGTCGCCAACATCATCAACATCGGTGCCGACCTGGCCGCCATGGCCGATGCGGTGAAGCTGCTGATCGGCGGTCCGGCGCTGGTCTATGTAGTGGCGTTCGCGGTGACCTGCGTCTGGCTCGAAGTTTTCCTCAGCTATGCCCGCTATGTCGCCATCCTGAAATGGACGACGCTTTCCCTGCTGGCCTACGTTGCCACCGTCCTTGCGGTGCATGTGCCCTGGGGACAGGTCGCCTTTCATACGCTGGTGCCGACCATCACGTGGGAGCAGGCCTACATCGTCGGATTCGTCGCCATACTGGGCACCAGCATCAGCCCCTACATGTTCTTCTGGCAATCGTCCGAGGAGGCCGAGGACGAGCGGGTCGATCCAGAGGCCAAGCCGCTGATCGAGTCGGCCGACGGCGCGGAAGACGAACTCCGCCGCATCCGGATCGACACCTATGTCGGCATGGGCTACTCGCACCTCATCGCCTTTTTCATCCTCGTCACCACGGCGTCGACGCTGCACGTCCACGGCATCACCGACATCGCGACGTCCGCCGAGGCGGCCGAGGCGCTGCGACCGATCGCCGGTCCCTTCGCGTCGGCCGTTTTCGCGCTCGGCATCGTCGGCACCGGCATGCTGGCGATTCCGGTGCTGGCCGGCAGCGCGGCCTATGCCGTCGGCGAGGCGCGGCAATGGCCCACCGGCCTTGGCTACAAGCCCAGGGAGGCGAAGGCGTTCTACGGCACCATCGCGGTGGCCACATTGCTGGGCATCGGCATCAATCTGCTGCCGATCGATCCGATGAAGGGATTGTTCTGGGCCGCGGTCATCAACGGCGTGGTTTCCGTTCCGCTCATGGCGGTGATGATGGTCATGAGCGCCCGCCCGGCGGTGATGGGACGCTTCACGCTGCCCCGCCATCTGCGGATCATGGGCTGGCTGGCGACGGCAGTCATGGCGGTGGCTGTGCTGGCGATGTTCTGGACGCTGATCTTCTGAGAGGCGCAGCCGCCAACACCCGGCTTGACCCGCCGCCGCCGCCCGTCCAAGACTTGTCCACCGGAATTTCCGTCAGGGGAGCATAAAATGATTCGCGGCATCCACCATGTGGCGCTGGCCACCAGCGACATCGACCGTCTCGTGAAGTTCTACCAGGAGGGCTTCGGCTTCGAGGTGGTCGCCACCATGGGCTGGGAAGTGGGATCGACCCGCATCGACACCATCGTCGGGCTGAAGGACTCGTCCTGCCGGCAGGTGATGATGAAGGCGGGCAACACCCACATCGAGATCTTCGAGTACAAGACGCCCGTGGGCAAGCCGGTCGATCCCAGGCGGCCGGTGAGCGATCACGGCTACACCCATTTCTGCGTCGACGTCACCGACATCGATTATGAGTACGAGCGCATGAAGACGCTGGGCATGACATTCAACTGCCCGCCGCCCACCCGCGAAGAGCTGGGCCACGGCTCCATCCGCGCGACCTATGGCCGTGATCCGGAAGGCAACGTCATCGAACTCCAGGAGATCCTGGACCCGAACCACGCGTTCTACCTGAACGTCTGATGTTCTTCCCCGGATTCGAGAAGCAGCGCGTCGCCACCGACGGCGCCGAGATCAACCTGGTCGTCGGTGGCTCCGGACCGCCGGTGCTGCTGCTGCACGGCTATCCGCAGACCCATGTGATGTGGCACCTGGTCGCGCCCGTGCTGGCGGAGAAATTCACCGTCGTGGTGCCCGACCTGCGCGGCTATGGCGACAGCTCCAAGCCCTCGGGCGGTGAGATGACCTATGCCAAGCGCACCATGGCGCGCGACAACGTGCAGGTGATGCGCTCGCTCGGTTTCGAGAAATGGTGCGTCGCCGGCCA
>CAMBYA010000068.1 GCA_945872035.1 Rhizobium sp. Q54 | reverse complement strand
AGTCCCGGCTTCAGGGTCAGGTCGAGCGGCGGCTCGCGCAAGTGGATTTCGGCGATCTGACGAGCCAGCTGGCCGCCATAGGCCTTGGCCCAGCTGTCCCACAGCCATTTCGGCGTGTTCAGTTTCGGGCCGTCCTGCCGGGCGCGTTTGGCGGCGCCTTCCTGCGACAGCCGGCGCAGCACGGCGTTGATCACGCCCTTGAACGCGGCGACCCGCTTGTCGTCGTGCTCGTCGGCGAGGTTGACCGATGTGTCGATGGCGGCATGCGCCGGCGTGTTGAGGAACAACAGCTGCGCCACGCCGAGCCGCAGGATATCGCGCGGCGCCGCCATGGCGGGCGGCAGCGGCTTCTGCAGGCAGCCGTCGATCAGGTCGTCGATCTGGCCCAGCCGGCGCAGCACGGTGGCGCAGAGCTGCCGGACGAATCCCCGGTCCTGCGGCGCCAGCGGCTCGACCGCGCGCGCGAACGAATCGTCGAAGGCATGGCGCTTTGAAAGCACCGTTTCGAGCAGGGCGAGGGCGGTATGGCGTGCGACATCCATGGCTGTCCTGAGTAGAGGGCGCGGCACGCCGTTTCAAGCGCTGTTTCGGAGCGTCACAGGCATTTAACCGAAGCGGCCGCAGACAACGCCCGGTCAATCTGGTAAGCCTCAATTCCGTGAGCACCGACCCATCACCCGATACTGCAGATCCCGATAGCGCAACGAGGCCCGAGACCGGCCGCTCGGGGCCGCACGGCCCCAAGCTGTCCGAGCTGCTGACCCAGATCGCCGCAGATCATCCAACCGAGCGCATCTCGATCGCGGACATCGCGGCGCGGCTCGACGACCGGGCGTTCGGTGCGCTGATGTTCATCTTCTCGGTGCCCAATCTTCTGCCCACCCCGCCCGGCACGTCGCTGATTCTCGGCGCGCCGCTGGTGTTCCTGGCGCTTCAGCTCGCCATCGGCCGGTCGACGCCGTGGCTGCCCCGGCTGATCTCGCAGCGTTCCCTGCTGCTGACCGACTTCGCCCGCATCGTCGTGCGGGTCGCGCCGGTCATGGCCCGCGCGGAGCGGCTGATGCGGCCGCGCCTGATCCTGCTGGCGACGCGGCCGTTCGACCAGCTGATGGGTGTGACCTGCCTGTTGCTGTCGGTGATCCTGTTCCTGCCCATTCCGCTGGGCAACATGCCTCCGGCGCTGGCGATCTGCCTGTTCTCGCTGGCGCTGCTGGAGCGCGACGGGCTTGTCTATCTGGTCGCGATGCTGGCGGCGGTGCTGTCGGTTGCCCTGATCTCGGGCGTGGTCTACGGGATGATCGTGAGCCTGATCTTCCTGCTGTCCGATGTGCTCGGGCTGGTCAAGCCCCACCCCTGACCGCAGGGCGGCGATGCGCCGCCCTGCGCCATGGCAATTGTCAGCCCCAGGGTCCCCGCGCGGTCGCACCCGCCATGGCCCGCAGCGCGGCGATCCGGTTGGCCGTCTTCGGATGGGTGGTGAACAGGCCGTCCACGGCGCCACCGTGCAGCGGGTTGATGATGAACACGTGCGCGCTGGCCGGGTTACGCTCGGCGGTCGGGTTGTCGATCCGCTGTGCGCCCATCTCCAGCTTCTCCAGCGCCGAGGCAAGCCACAACGGTCGGCCGCTGATCTCGGCGCCGGCGCGGTCGGCGGCGTATTCTCGGGTGCGCGAGATCGCCATCTGGACCAGCATGGCGCCGATCGGCGCGAGGATCATCATGGCGATGGACCCGATCATGCCCATGGGGTTGTCGCGGTTGCCGCCGGTGAACATGGCGAAGTTGGCCAGCATGGAGATGGCGCCGGCAATGGTTGCCGTGACCGTCATGATCAGCGTGTCGCGGTTCTTGATATGCGCCAGCTCGTGCGCCACCACGCCCGCTACCTCCTGGTGGCTCAGCAGGCGCAGAAGGCCAGTGGTCACGGCGACGGCGCCGTTCTCCGGGTTGCGGCCCGTGGCGAAGGCGTTGGGCTGGTCCTCGTCCACGATGTAGAGCGCAGGCATGGGAATGCCGGCGTTCTGCGCCAGCTGCGAAACCATGTCGTACAACTCGGGCTCCGAGCGCGCGTCGACCGGCTGCGCGTTGTGCATGCGCAGCAGCATCTTGTCCGAGTTCCAGTAGGCGAAGAGGTTCATGCCGCCTGCCACCATCAGGGCGATCAAGGCGCCGGTACCGCCACCGATCAGGCCGCCGATCGTCATGAACAGCGCGGTGAGCGCCGCCATCAGCAGGGTTGTGCGAAACCAGTTCATCGAGAGTTTTCCGACTCATTAATGTTGCGAACTAGGCGATATGTGGGGATTGTCTGCGTCCATTCAATAAACCGCCCGGCGGATTTGCGAGCATGACCGACCCCAAGGAAAAGCAGCCCGAGGCCAAGCCCGAAGACGCGGCCAAGCCCGCCGATCCGAAGCAGAAGCCGACCGAGATCGGTGGGCCGAAGGGTCCGGAGCCGACCCGCTACGGCGACTGGGAACGCAACGGTATCGTCAGCGACTTCTAGGCGAATTCTCCCTATCATCCCCTTCCTGGGGACGAGGGAGGACCAATCCATGATCATGGCCAAGCTGACCGCGCTGGTGACCATCGCGGCGATTCTTTACACCTTCGTGCTGGGCGCCCGGGTGGGTGCGCTGCGCGGCAAGACCGGCGTCGCGGCGCCGGCGACCAGCGGCGACCCGATCTTCGAGCGCGCGTTTCGCGTCCACATGAACACCATCGAGCAGCTCGTGGTGTTCCTGCCGGTGCTGTGGCTGTCGGTGCAGGTGATCGGCGACGCCTGGACCGGGCTGGCTGGCGTGGTCTGGCTGGCCGGCCGGGTCATCTATGCCAGCGGCTATATGAAGGATCCCACCAAGCGTGGCCCGGGCATGCTGATTACCCTGTCGGCCACGCTGGTGCTGATCGTCGTCACCCTCGTCGGAATCGCCCGCGGCTTCCTGGCCGCGTAGACGCCGCCGCCGTCCGGGCCATCAGTGGCCCGTCGGCGGATGTTTGTTCGTCCGGCGCTTCTGCACCGCCAGGTTCAACACCTCGACCAGCACCGAGAACCCGATGGCGGCGTAGATGTAGCCACGCGGAAGGTGCGCGCCGAAGCCGTCGGCGATCAGCGCCATGCCGATCATCAGCAGGAAGCTGAGCGCCAGCATCTTGGTGGTCGGATGCTTCTGGATGAAGTCCGAGATCGGGCCGGCGGCGAACAGCATGACGCCGATGGAGATCACCACGGCGGCGATCATCACCTCGATGTGCTCGGCCATGCCGATGGCGGTCAGCACCGAATCCAGCGAGAACACCAGGTCGAGGGCCATGATCTGGGCGATGATCAGCCCGAACGCCGACGCCGCGCCCATCTTCCGCTCTTCCACATGACCTTCAATGGAGTGGTGGATCTCGATGGTCGCCTTGACGACCAGGAAGACACCGCCACCGATCAGGATGATGTCGCGCCACGAAAAGGTGTGTCCGGCGAGGTCGAACAGCGGCTTGGTGAGCTTGGTCAGCCACACGATGGCGAACAGCAACAGCACGCGCATGATGAGCGCGCCGCCCAGGCCGAGAACCCGCGCCTTCGCCTGCTGCTCGACCGGCAGCCGCTGTACCAGAAGGGCGATGAAGATGACGTTGTCGATACCGAGAACGATTTCCAGGATCGTGAGGGTCGCGAGCGACGCCCAGACGTCCGGATTGGTCAGCAGCTCCATATGTACCTCATCTGATCGGTCCTACTTGTTCAGCCGGTTGTTCACCAGGTCGGAAACCACCGTCGAGTCGGCCAGCGTCGAGATGTCCCCCAGGTTGGCCGGGTCGTTCTCGGCGATCTTGCGCAGGATGCGGCGCATGATCTTGCCGGAGCGGGTCTTGGGCAGGCCGGGCGCGAACTGCAGCACGTCCGGCGCGGCGATGCGGCCGATCTCCTTGCCGACCCAGTCGACCAATTCCTTGCGCAGCGCTTCGCCCGAGGGTTCGCCCGCGACCAGCGTCACGTAGGCATAGATGCCCTGGCCCTTGATGTCGTGCGGATAGCCCACGACCGCGGCCTCGGCCACCTTGGGGTGGGCGACCAGGGCGGATTCCACTTCGGCGGTGCCGATCCTGTGGCCGGAAACATTGATGACGTCGTCGACGCGGCCGGTGATCCAGTAGTACCCGTCCTCGTCCCTGCGACAGCCGTCGCCGGTGAAGTACTTGCCCGGATAGGTCTTGAAGTAGGTGTCGATGAAGCGCTGGTGGTCGCCATAAACCGTGCGCATCTGGCCCGGCCATGAGTCGAGCAGAACCAGGTTGCCGCTGCCCGCGCCCTCGATGATGTTGCCGGACGCGTCGACCAGCGCCGGCTGGACGCCGAAGAACGGCCGCGTCGCCGAGCCGGGCTTGAGCGGCGTGGCGCCGGGAAGCGGCGTGATCAGGATGCCGCCGGTCTCGGTCTGCCACCAGGTGTCGACGATCGGGCAGCGGCCGTCTCCGACCACGTCATGGTACCACTCCCAGGCAGCCGGATTGATCGGTTCGCCCACGCTGCCGAGCAGGCGCAGGGATTCCCGTGAAGTCTTCTTCACCGGTCCGTCACCTTCGCGCTGCAGCGCGCGGATGGCGGTCGGCGCGGTGTAGAAGATGTTGACCTTGTGCTTGTCGATCACCTGCCAGAAGCGCGAGGCGTCCGGATAGGTCGGCACGCCCTCGAACACCAGCGTGGTCGCCCCGTTCGCCAGCGGGCCGTAGACGATGTAGCTGTGGCCGGTGACCCAGCCCACGTCGGCGGTGCACCAGTAGATGTCGCCGTCGTGATAGTCGAACACGTACTGGTGCGTCATCGCCGCGAACATCAGGTAGCCGCCGGTGGTGTGCAGCACGCCCTTCGGTTTGCCGGTGGAGCCGGAGGTATAGAGGATGAACAGCGGGTCCTCGGCGTTCATCTCCTCGGGCGGGCAGAACGGCGGCACATGCTGGGCCTCCTCGTGGTACCAGACATCCACGCCCGGGTTGAATCCCACGTCGCCGCCGGTGTGCTTGACCACCACAACCGACCTGACGCCCGGGCACTGCTTCACCGCCTCGTCCGTATTGGCCTTGAGCGGAATCTTCTTGCCGCCGCGCACGCCTTCGTCGGCGGTGATCACCACGGTGGAGGCGCAGTCGAGGATGCGGTTGGCCAGGCTGTCGGGCGAAAACCCGCCGAACACCACCGAATGCACCGCGCCGATGCGGGCGCAGGCCAGCATGGCGTAGACCGCCTCGGGGATCATGGGCATGTAGATGGTGACGCGGTCCCCGCGCCGGACGCCCTTGGATTTCAGCACGTTGGCGAAGCGGCAGACCTCGTCGTGCAGTTCCCGGTAGGTGATGTCGCGGGAATCGGTGGGCTCGTCGCCCTCGAAGATGATGGCGGTCTGGTCGGCGCGCGTGTCGAGGTGCCGGTCGATGCAGTTGGCGCTGACGTTGAGGACGCCGTCCTCGAACCACTTGATGCTGACGCCGTCCTCGAAGGAGGTGTTCTTGACCTTGGTGTAGGGTTTGATCCAGTCCAGCCGCTTGCCGTGCTCGCCCCAGAAGCCCTCCGGATCGCTCACCGAGCGCCTGTACATCTCGTGGTACCGCGAGTCGTCAACCCAGGCCCGCTTCGCCCATTCCTTCGACACCGGATACACCTGATCGTCGGCCATGCTCATCTCCCTTTCCTGCCCGGCCGGATGATAGGTGGCTGTCCCACGCCCGCACAATAGCGTGCGTGGGCCGAACATGAACAGGAAAGGTTACGGTAAAATCACCAAAATGTGGCCAAGACGCAAGACGTTACGCCGCCGCACCGTGCTAGAGCAAGGCGGCGGCGGTTTCCTCGATGAACCGACGCGCCCGGTCCACCAGCGGACCCTCACCGGCGAGGGTCGGCACCAGATTGAGACGGTGCACGCCCAGATCCTCGTAGCGCCGGAGCCGGTCGCGGTCGATCGGCCCCCGGGGCGTCACGGAAATCTCCAGTTCGTCGAAACGTCCAGCCCTTCCGGCCTGGCTCGCCGCCTGCTTGAGACCCTCGATGGAGTCCGCGACCGCCTCCTCCTTCTGGCCATAGCCATACCAGCCGTCGCCGTGCCGGATGGCGCGCTGGTATCCGGCCGGCGACATGCCGCCGATGACGATGGGCGGATGCGGTTTCTGCACCGGCAGCGGCTTCTGCTGGATCCGGTCGAATTTGGTGAAGCTGCCGTCGAACGCCGGCTGGTCCTGGGTCCACAGGGTGCGGATGACCTCGATGTGTTCATCGACGCGGGCGCCGCGTTCCTCGTAGGGCACGCCGATGGCCTCGAACTCTCGGGGAATGTAGCCGACGCCGACGCCGAAGATCAGCCGGCCTCCCGACAGCACATCGATGCTGGTCAGTTCCTTGGCGAGCACGACAGGATTGCGCTGCGCCAGCAGGATGATGCCGGAACCAAGCTTCAGCTTGCTGGTGACGCCGGCCGCGAAGGACAGCGCCGCCACCGTGTCGATGAACGGGAATTCCGGCGGCACCGGCGACGGCGGCTCCTGCGGGTCGATCACCACCACATGCTCGCCGGTCCAGGCGGATTCGAACCCCGCGTCCTCGGCGCATTTGAGCAGATCGGCGATCGACCGTGGGTCGGCCAGCGGCCCGGCGTTGAATCCTGTGTAACCGAGCTTCATGATATCCTCCGCAGGTTGAACCGATACCGTCGAATTGCGTGGCAACGCCGGCAGTCTAGCCGTCCTCATTGCCATTTCCATCTCCGATGATAAGTTACATGTAACCATTGTGGAGGCCGATCATGGCAACGGCGCCGGGAACCAGGCCGTCACGGCTGAAGGTAAGTGAACATCGGGAAAGACTGCGCAAGCAGGGCCTGCGGCCGATTCAGATCTGGGTGCCGGATGTGCGCGCGCCGTCGTTCAAGGCCGAGGCGCATCGCCAGTCACTCGCCGTCGCCTCGAGCGATCATGCGCGCGAGGATCAAGGCTTCATCGATGCGATCTCCGACTGGAGCGATGAGTGAGGCGAGGCGACATCCTGACGGTATCCGGCGGCAAGGATTACGCGGGCAAGCCGCGGCTGGTGGTGATCGTCCAGGACGACAGTTTCGACGCGACCGATTCCGTCACTGTCTGCGCGTTCACCACGAACCCGACCGACGCGCCGCTATTCAGGCTGGCCGTCGCTCCCAACGAACGCAACGGGCTGCGTCTGCCCTGCCGCCTGATGGTGGACAAGATCACGACAGTGCCCAAATCGAAATTGGGCGCTCAGGTCGGAAGACTCGACGACGAGGACATTCTGAGGCTCAAACAGGCGTTGATGGTTTTCCTGGGCCTGGCCGTCTCACCACGGACCAAGGCATAGTTCTCACGCCACCAATATCTCGTCGCCGCGTACCACAATGCGTACCGGCGTGAGGTATTCACCCTTGCATGGCCCGTCGATGCACAGCCCGTCCTGGACGCGGAAGCGCGCACCGTGGTGGCCACACTGGATGTTCTGGCCTTCGATATCGAGGAAGTGGCCGCGCCGCCAGTCCAGCGGCAGCTTCAGGTGCGGACAGGCGTCGCGGTAGGCATAGACCTTGTCGTCCCAACGCTGGATGAAAATGTCGAAGCGCAGCCGCCCGTCGCGGAACTGGAACGACTTCGAGCCGCGCACCGGCAAATCGCCGAGACGGCACAGCACGGAACCGAACGGCGGCGCGCCGGGAACCTCGTCCAGGCTTTCGGCGCGCGGCGGCTTCACGGCTTGAGGCCGCCCATGCCGCAGAGGATCGCCCAGTGCTCGTCGGTGACCGGCACCACCGACAGCCGCGACTGGCGCACCAGCCCGAAATCCGCCATGCGCGGGTCGGCCTTGATGTCGGCCAGGGACACAGGCTGTGGCACCGGCTTGACCGCCTTCAGGTCGACGGTGACGAAGCGGCCGGTCGGGTCGGTCGTGTCCGGATAGGCTTCCTTGACCACCTCGACCACGCCGACGATCCGCTTCTCGTCGACCGAATGATAGAAGAACGCCTTGTCGCCCTTTTTCATGGCCTTCAGGTTGATCGCCGCCTGATGGTTGCGCACGCCGGTCCACGAGGTGGTCTTGTCGCGCACCTGGTCGTCCCACGACCAGGCGCCCGGCTCGGACTTGACCAGCCAGTGCGCCATCACAGCTTGTCCGCGAGCACGCCCAGCGGCAGCCGGACGGCGGTGATATCGATCCGCTCAAAGACGCCCTCGGTCCAGTAGGGATCGTCGAACGCCTTCTCGCGCACGGTCTCGATGTCGTCGGCCTCGACGATCAGCATGCTGCCCTGCATGTCGCCGGTATCCTCGTCGAGCATGGGGCCGGCGAGGATCACCTTCAGCGGCGCGCTCTTGCCCCAGTATTCCAGGTGGCGTGGCCGGGTCGCGGCGCGGCGTTCCTTCGAATCGGACTTGTCCGGCGCGTAGATGACGTAAAGCATGGGTTTCTCCTAAACGGTCTCGACCTTGAACGGACGGCTGAGCAGGCCTTCGATCTCGTCGCCCACCGCCGCCCCGTGATTCAGCACCCTGTCCATGGCGGCGCAGATCGGCATGTCGATGCCGTGCCGTGCCGCCAGCGCGGCGACGCCGCTCGCCGTATAGACGCCTTCGGCGACCGACCGGCGCTCGCCGAGGATGTCGGCCAGCTTGCGGCCCTCGCCCAGCGCCTTGCCCAGCGACATGTTGCGCGACTGGGTGCTGCCGCAGGTCAGCACCAGGTCGCCCAGGCCGGACAGACCCATCAGCGTCTCGCGCCGGGCGCCCAGCGCCGCGCCGAGGCGCATGATCTCGGCCAGGCCGCGGGTGATCAGCGCCGCCGCCGCGTTGTCGCCGAGCCGTGCACCGGCGACGATGCCCGAGGCGATGGCCAGCACGTTCTTCACTGCGCCGCCGATCTGGGCGCCGATGACGTCGTGGGACTGGTACGGCCGGAAACGGTTGTGGCCGAGCGCGTCGATCAGCCCGCGGGCGAGCCCGTCGTCGCCCGCCGCCAGCGTCACGGCGGTCGGCAGGTTGCGCGCCAGCTCGGCCGCGAAGGTGGGGCCGGACAGCACCGCGACGTCCATGCCGGGCGCGGTATCGGCCAGCACGTCGCTCATCAACTGGAGGGTCTTCTGCTCGATGCCCTTGGCGCAGATCACCAGCGGCGCGTCGGCGCCGGCATCGACCACCTGGGCGCTGACCGCGCGCATGTGCTGGGCCGGGCAGACCAGAAGCAGGGCGTCGGCCCGCGCGACCTCGTCCATGTCGCCGGTGGCGCGGAGCATCGGATCGAGCGCCACGCCGGGCAGATAGAGCGGGTTTTCGTGAGACGCGTTGACCGCCTCGACCACCTCGGCCTCCAGCGCCCAGAGCGTCACGCGCCGGCCTGCGCGCACCGCGCTCGCCGCCAGCGCCGTCCCCCACGCGCCTCCGCCAATGACCCCGACATGGTTCAAATCGCATCCTCCGA
>CAMBYA010000067.1 GCA_945872035.1 Rhizobium sp. Q54 | reverse complement strand
CCGCGACGGCGGCACAATGGTATCGCTGATGCTGGCCAACAACGAAACCGGCGTGATCGAGCCGGTCGCCGCGGCGGCTGCCATCGCCAGGCGCCACGGCGCGCGCCTGCACTGCGACGCCGTGCAGGCCGCCGGCAAGATACGGGTCGACTTCAACGAGCTGGACGTGGATTACCTGACCCTTTCCGCCCACAAGCTCGGCGGACCGCAGGGGGTCGGTGCACTGGTGGTGCGCGAGGTCTGCGCCCTGACTCCGCTGGTCCGAGGCGGTGGCCAGGAGCAGGGGAGGCGCTCCGGCACTGAAAACGTCCCGGGCATCGCCGGCTTCGGCGTCGCCGCCGGACTGGCCGGGGCGCTGGAAGGAACCTCTGTATTGCGCGATGCCTGGGAAGCGCGGGTAAGGGCAGCCGCGCCCGAGGCGATCATCCTGTCGGCGGGCGCCGCGCGCCTGCCCAACACCAGCTGCGTCGCCCTGCCGGGCATCGGCAGCGAGACCCAGGTGATGGCGCTGGACCTGGCGGGCATCGGCGTCAGCGCCGGGTCGGCCTGTTCGTCGGGCAAGGTCAAGGCCTCGCGGATACTGGCGGCCATGGGCTGCGACAGGGATGTGGCCGGCTCCGCCATCCGCGTCAGCCTGGGCTGGGCGACGACCGAGGACGACATGGACCGGCTGTTCGCGGCGTGGTGTGCGCTGCGCGAGCGCATGGCGCGGCGGAAGGCGGGGTGATGAAGACCGACATCCAGCTGCCGATCTACATGGACTACCAGGCGACCACGCCGCTCGATCCGCGCGTGCTCGACGAGATGATGCCGTTCCTGACCACCAAGTTCGGCAATCCTCATTCCAGCAGCCACAAGTTCGGCTGGGAATCCGCCGACGCCGTCGAGCGTGCGCGCGGGCAAGTGGCCGCGCTGATCGGCGCCGCGCCGAAGGAGATCATTTTCACCTCGGGAGCCACCGAATCCAACAATCTGGCGATCAAGGGACTGGCGCGCTTCTACCGCAAGCACCGCAGCCACCTGGTGACCGTCGCCACCGAGCATAAATGCGTACTGGAATCCGTCGCCGCCATGGAGCGGGAAGGGATGTCGGTCACCTATTTGCCAGTAAATCCGCGCGGTCTGATCGATCTCGACGAATTGCGCGCGGCAATCACCGGCGAGACCCTGCTGGTATCGGTGATGGCGGTGAACAACGAGATCGGCGTAATCCAGCCGCTGGCCGAGATCGGCGCGATCTGCCGGGAACGGCGGGTGTTCTTCCACACCGATGCGGCGCAGGCCGCCGGCAAGATTCCGCTCGACGTCGATGCCATGAACGTCGACCTGGTGAGCATCTCCGGCCACAAACTCTACGGACCCAAGGGAATCGGTGCGCTTTATGTCCGCGCCAAGTCGCGTCTCAAGTTCGACCCCATCCTCAGCGGCGGCGGGCAGGAGGGTGGCTTGCGCTCCGGCACCCTGTCGCCCGCGCTCTGCGTCGGCTTGGGCACGGCATGCAAGGTGGCGTCCGGCGAGATGGATGCCGAGCGGGAACGCCTGAAGCGGCAGTTCGACCGGTTCTCCGGCGGCGTTCTCACGGGCGTGCCGGGCGCGGTGCTGAACGGTGACAAGGAGCGGCGGATTCCCGGCAATATCAGCGTCAGTTTTCCCGGCGTCGACGGCGCGCTGCTGCTGGCCCAGCTGCGCGAGCTGGCGGTCTCCTCGGGCGCGGCCTGCGCCTCGGCGGTCGCAGGGCCGTCCTATGTGCTTCAGGCGCTGGGCGTCGAGGAACGACTCGCCCAGGCGACGATCCGGTTCGGCATCGGCCGTTTCACCACCGACGCCGAGATCGAATACGCCATCGGGACGGTGGTGCGCAAGGTGGCCCTATTGAGAAAGGCGGCATGATGCCGAAGATGATTTTCGTCAGCGCGGACGGCAGCACCCGGAAGGAAGTGACCGCCAGGTCTGGCCAGTCCGTGCTGGAAATCGCCCATGACAACGACGTCGACATCGAGGGGGTGTGCGAAGGCTCGATGGCCTGCTCGACCTGCCACGTGATCGTCGACAAGGCGTTCTATGCCAGGCTGCCCAGGCCGAGCGAGGACGAGGCCGACATGCTGGACCTGGCGTTCGGCCTGCGGCCCACGTCGCGTCTCGGCTGCCAGATCCTGCTGACCGATGCGGTCGACGGTCTCGTGGTCCAGCTGCCGGGCCGGACGGTCAACATGATGGACGTGTAGTGGCGGTCAGCGCCGAGTACAGCGCCTTCGTGCTCGAGTTGCTCGAGCCGCTCGACGGCGTCAGCCTGCGGCGCATGTTCGGCGGCGGCGGCCTGTTCTGCCATGGCGTGATGTTCGGCCTGATCGCCGGTGACCGGCTTTATTTCAAGGTCGGCGACGGCAATCGCGCCGACTTCGAGAGTGCCGGCTGCGGCCCCTTCAGCTATGCCACGAAGAACGGCCAGCATGGCATCCTGTCCTACTTCGAGGCGCCCGATTCCCTGTTCGACGAGCAGGACGAGATGCTCGACTGGGCCCGCAAGGCGCTTGATGAAGCGCTCAAGGCGGATGCGAAGAAGCCGGCGCCGTCGAGGAAACGGACGTAGCCGTCGCGGCGATCAGCGCCCCTCGAACTTGGCCGGGCGCTTCTCGCGGAACGCGGTGGTGCCTTCGGTGTAGTCGAAGGTCTTCGACGCGCGGATCTGCAGATTGTATTCGAGCTCGAGCTGCTGGTCGTAATTGTTCGCCCAGGTGGCGGCCAGCGCCTTGCGGATGAAGGAATAGGCCTTGGTCGGGCCCTTGGCCATGCGCGCGGCCAGTTCCATCACCGTGGGCATCAGCTTGTCGTCGTCGAGCACCTCGGAGATCATGCCCCATTCCAGCGCCTTCTCGGCGGGGACGCGCTCGCCCAGCATCATCATCCGTGCTGCGCGGGCCTTGCCGATCAGGCGCGGCAGAATGAAAGTGCTGCCCGCGTCGGGCACCAGGCCGATATTGATGAAGGCCTGCATGAAATAGGCCGAACGCGCGGCATAGACGAGGTCGCCGCTGATGGCGAGACTCATGCCCGCGCCGGCCGCCGGACCGTTGACGGCGGTGATGATCGGCGCCTTCAGGTCGCGCATGCGCTTCAGCATGGGGTGGTAGTAGACGTCGAGGGTGGCGACCGTGTTGTCGGGATCGTCCGGATCGGCGGGCTTGCGGTTCTTCAAATTTGCGCCGGCGCAGAAGGCGCGGCCTTCGCCGGTGATCACCACCGAGCGCACCTTGCTCTCGCGGTCCTCCAGAACCCCCAGCACTTCCTTCAGGCTTTGCAGCATGGGCAGGGAGACGGCGTTCATCGCCTCCGGATCGTTGAGCTTCACGACGGCCACGCCGTCATTGATGTCGAGCGAAACCTTGTCGAATTCCATGTGCTGTCTCCCTTTATTGCCGGCCCTGCTTAAAGCGGAAGCCGGGCGCGGGCAAGACGGCATTGTGCACGCGGCCGGGACGGCCGCGTGCGGTCAGGAACGAAGGGGAGGGATCAGGCCGCCTTGGCCGGCGGCTTGCGGGGCGCGCGCGGCTTGCGGGACGGCTTCGGCTTGGCTGGCGGCGCTTCTGCCGCTGCCTCCCTGGCGGGAGTAGCCGGTTCGGCTTCGGCCCTGGGCTTCGCGGCACGCCTGCGCGGCTTCGCCTTGGGCTTTTCCTCGGCGGCCGGCGCGGCTTCGGCGATGGCTGGCTCCGCCACGACAGCTTCGGCAGCGACGGCTTCGGCGGCGACCGCCTTGGTGGCGCGCGGCTTGCGCACGCGCTTCGGCCTGGCGGCGGGCTGTTCCTCGACCGCGTTCGCGTTGGCGTCGAGATCCGGCACGGCCTGATAATCGGCGGGCTCGATAGTGGATGGCTCGATATCCGTGGACGCGATATCGGCGGCAGCCTCGGCGGCCGGCGTCTGGGAAACAGCCTCACGCGGCTTCTTGCCGCGCGCCCGGCGCTTGCGCTTGGGCTTGCGGTCACCCGCCGGTTCCGCTGCGTCGTCCTGCGGCTCGGCGGCAACTGCATCCGGCGCTTCGGTCGTCTCGGGCGCTTCGGTCGTCTCGGGGGCTTCGGCTTCGATCACCTCGAAGGCGACTTCGTCCTCGTCGTCGTCTGCCGTGATCGGCACGATCTTGAAGGTGCGCAGCAGGAACTCGGGCACGTGATCGCCCAGGCCGACGACAGGTTCGAAGTCGTCGTCGCGGGAGTGCCTTCGATCGCGGCCTCGGTCGTTCCTGTCGTCGCGGCGGGGATCGCGGCGCCGGCTGTCATCCCGGCTCCGCTCGTCGCGTCGGCCGTCGCCGCGGCCTCTGTCGTCGCGGCGGGATTCCTGGCGGCGCGGCTCGTCGCGGCCGGCATCCTGGCGCGGATTTGACTCCTGGCGCGGTTTTGAATCCTGGTTCCTGCGCGGCTCGTCCATGTCGTCCGCCTGCTGCTGCGGCTGCGCCACCTGCGGCGCCTCGGCCTGCGGCTGGGCAGCAGTCTGCGGCGCATCGCCGCGCTTGCCACCCCGGTTGCGCCGGCGCCGCTTGCCGCGCTTCTCCTCGGAAGCGTCGTCCCGCGCGCCGCCGTTACCGGCCGCTTCGGCTGGAATTGTAGCACTTTCGGCTGCCGCGGGCGCCACGGATTCGGACTTGGGTGCGTTGCCTGCCTGCGTGTTGCCGGTGAGCGTATTGATCGCCTTTCCGATCAGGTTCTGCACGTTGCGGAGCCACTTGGAATCGGCCGGTGTGGAGATCATGAAGGTACGCCCGCTGCGTCCGGCGCGGCCGGTGCGGCCGATCCGGTGGATGTAATCCTCGGCGTGCGACGGCACGTCGTAGTTGAACACATGCGACATCGCCGGGATGTCGAGGCCGCGCGCCGCCACGTCGCTGGCGACCAGCAGGCGCAGATTGCCGCTCTTGAACTTCTCGAGCACTTCCATGCGCGAGCCCTGGTCCATGTCGCCGTGCAGGGCGGCGGCATCGAAGCCGTGCTTGAGCAGCGAACGGTAGACCACGTCCACGTCGCGCTTGCGGTTGCAGAACACGATGGCGTTCTTGATCTCTTCGCCGCGCAGCAGCTCGCGCAGCTTGGCGCGCTTGGCGCCGGCTTCGCTGGTGCTCATCGGCACCAGGAACTGCTCGACATTGGTCGCGGTGGAGGAGGGCGGCGCCACTTCGATCCGCTTGGGATCGGTGAGGAACTTGGACACCAGGTTCTGGATCTCGCGCGGCATGGTGGCCGAGAAGAACAGGGTCTGGTGCTTCTTGGTGATCAGCGAGCAGATGCGCTCGACATCCGGGATGAAGCCCATGTCGAGCATGCGGTCGGCTTCGTCGATCACCAGGATGTCGACGCCGTTCATCATCAGCTTGCCGCGGCCGAAATGGTCGAGCAGGCGGCCCGGCGTGGCGATCAGCACGTCGACGCCCCGGTCCAGCTTGCGTTCCTGGTCGTCGAAGCTGACGCCGCCGATGAGCAGCGCCATGTTGAGCTTGTGATACTTGCCATAGGTCTCGAAGCTCGCCGCCACCTGGGCAGCCAGTTCGCGGGTCGGCTCCAGGATGAACGAGCGCGGCATGCGGGCCCGGGCACGGCCCTGGGAAAGGATGTCGATCATCGGCAGCGTGAAGCCGGCGGTCTTGCCGGTGCCGGTCTGGGCGATGCCCAGCACGTCCCGTCCCTGCAATATGACGGGTATCGCCTGCGCCTGGATCGGCGTCGGCGTTGTATAACCGGCTTCTTCTACGGCCCGCAGCGTCTCCGGGGCCAATCCGAGATATTCGAAGTTCACGTCAGCTTTACCGTTTCACCCTTGAACGCGCATGCCCCAACGACACGCGGCCCACGTGTCCCGAAAGTCTCGTCGATGTGGGCGATCCGTCGGCCGAGCCAGCTTGTGTGTCATTCACGCCGCGCAAAATAGGCGCTTTACCTGCGAAGTCAACGCCGTATTCGAGCGGTCTGGCCTGCCTAAACGTCGAGATCGCTTACAGTAGAAGCATGTTTCTGAATGTATTCGAACCGCAGTTCCGGCCGTTTTCCCATCAGCCGGTCGACCAGATCGGTGGTTTCTTCCAGTCCGATAAAGCGATCCTTTCCTTCCGGAAGCTTCACCCGGAGCAGCGTCCGGGTCGACGGATCCATAGTCGTCGCCTTCAGCTGGGCCGCGCTCATCTCGCCCAAACCCTTGAAACGCCCCACTTCGACCTTGTCGCTGCCCTTGAACATCTCGGCGATCAGCCGGTCCTTCTCGGCGTCGTTCTGGGCGTAGACCGTCGTGTTCTTGTGGGTCAGCCGGTAGAGCGGCGGCATGGCCAGGTAGAGATGGCCCTCGCGGATCAGCGCCTGCATGGAGTGGAAGAAGAACGTCATCAGCAGGGTGGCGATATGGGCGCCGTCCACATCCGCGTCGGTCATCACCACGATCTTCTCGTAGCGCAGGTCTTCCTCGCGGTAGTGGTTGCCGGTGCCGCAGCCCAGCGCCTGCACCAGATCCTTCAGCTCCTGGTTGGCCGATTGCTTGTCCTGCGCGGCGCTCGCCACATTGAGGATCTTGCCGCGCAATGGCAGCACCGCCTGGTTGGCTCGGTCGCGCGCCATCTTTGCCGAGCCGCCGGCCGAGTCGCCCTCGACGATGAACAGCTCGGTGCCCGCGGTGCCGGCGTTGGCGCAATCGGTCAGCTTGCCGGGCAGGCGCAGCTTGCGCGTGGCGCTCTTGCGACCGGTCTCCTTCTCCTGCGTGCGGCGGATGCGCTCCTCGGCCCGGAGCAGGGCATAGGCCAGCAGGCTGTCGGCCACCTGCGGCGCGCCCGACAGCCAGTGGTCGAAATGGTCGCGCATGGCGGTCTCGACCACCCGCGTCGCTTCCGGGCTGGCCAGCCGCTCCTTGGTCTGGCCCTGGAACTGGGGCTCGCGGATGAACACCGACAGGATGGCGGTGATGTTGGCCAGCACGTCCTCGGCGGTGATCTGGCCGGCCTTGCGGTTGCCCGCCAGTTCGGCATAGGCCTTCAGGCCCTTGACCAGCGCGTTGCGCATGCCGGTCTCGTGGGTGCCGCCTTCCGGCGTCGGCACGGTGTTGCAGTAGGAGTTGATGAAGCCGTCCCGGTCGGTCGGCCAGGCGATCGCCCATTCGACCCTGCCGCCGGCTTCCATCTCGCCGGAGCCGGCGAACGGCGTCGGCGTCACCAGGTCGGCGCCTTCGATCTCCTGGTCAAGAAAGTCCTTCAACCCGTTGGGGAAGTGGATGGTATCGGATTCCGGCGTGGTATCGCCGGACTTCAGCAGCGACGGCGCGCAGGACCAGCGGATCTCGACGCCGCGGTACAGATACGCCTTCGAGCGCGCCATGCGGTAGAGCCGCGCCGGCTTGAATGCCAGCTCGCCGCCGAAGATCTGCGGGTCGGGCCGGAAGCTGATCGTGGTGCCGCGCCGGTTGTGCACCGCGCCCATGTTCTGGAGCTTCGACGTGGGCTTGCCGCGCGAATAGGTCTGGCGCCACAGATTGCGGTCGCGCGCCACTTCCACGTCGAGCCATTCCGATAGCGCGTTGACCACCGAGACGCCGACGCCGTGCAGGCCGCCCGAGGTCTCGTAGACCTTGCCGCCGAACTTGCCGCCCGAATGCAGCGTGGTCATGATCACCTCGAGCGCCGAGATGGTCTTGAACTTGGGATGGGCGTCCACCGGGATGCCGCGGCCGTTGTCGCGGATGCTGAGGCTTCCGTCCTCGCGCAGGTCGATCTCGATGCGCGAGGCATGCCCCGCGACCGCCTCGTCCATGGAGTTGTCGAGCACCTCGGCCGCCAGGTGGTGGAACGCCTTCTCGTCGGTGCCGCCCACATACATGCCCGGCCGCCGCCGGACGGGCTCCAGCCCCTCCAGAACCTCGATGTCCTTGGCGGAATAGTCGCTGCTGGCGCCGCCGGAGGCGAACAGATCGTCGTTGGGCTTGGTGCTCATGGGTTCCTTGGAACGGAGCGTGAATCAAGAGCACCGCATTATAGTGTATCGAGCGAGGGGCGGCACCCGATATGTTGTATGCCGCAGTTTGGCCGGAAGCTTGATTTCGATCGATACCATTGCGTACACCCACGCTTGCCAGCAGTATCAGGCAATGCAGTTCCTTACGTTATGTGCGGTCGTCTCGTTAACTTTGCCTGCGACATTAATCGCGCAGATTCCTGCGCCCATAATTGAAAGTAACAGCGACATCTTAGTCGCGGGCGCTTCCCTCGACCCAGCTGTCTGCAGGTTAGAAAACTCAATTCCATTGACCTTCGATCAGGTGATGCAATTGGATAAAGAGATCGGTGATCAATGTGTCGCAGTTGATGGCTTCTGGTCTGGGCGCGCCCTGTTCCGATCGGCATCTGATGCCAACTCGGAATTCTCCAATGTCTCGGAAGCGTTGTCGGATCGCAGGCTCGGCATCTACGGCAGTGAACGACTCCTCGCCTCTGCTCCAAAGCACGCGAAACGCTATACCCTCGTGGGACAACTCCGGCGATGTGAGACAGCCTGGCCGGGGGCAATAATGGTTTTGGGCTATTGCCACTACACGGGAGGCCCGTTCCTTATTGCTTCGGAAGCTCATTCGCGATCTTGATGGAATGTCCGCCCCCACACAGCCTCCGCCCGCAGAAGATGTTGATGGGAGGGGCTTCGTCCGCAGCATCGTCAATGTTACCCCTAAACAGAGAAAGCCCCGGCGCGAGGCCGGGGCTTTCCGTGTAGAGGTGAGGCGGGCGGGATGCCCGCCTCTTCGTGTCAGGCGGAATAGTACATCATATATTCGATCGGGTGGGGAGCCGTTTCCCACGCCATGTACTCTTCTTCCTTGAGTGCCAGGTAGCCGTCGATCTGGTCGTCGTTGAACACGCCGCCCTTCTTCAGGAAGTCGCGGTCCGAGTCCAGCGCCTCGCAGGCCTGGCGCAGGCTGCCGCAGACGGTCGGGACGGCGGCCAGTTCTTCCGGCGGCAGGTGGTACAGATCCTTGTCCATGGCTTCGCCCGGATGGATCTTGTTCTCGATGCCGTCGAGGCCGGCCATCATCATCGCCGCGAAGCCCAGATAGGGGTTCGACGCCGGGTCGGGGAAACGCACCTCGACGCGCTTGCCCTTCGGGCTCGGCGCGTAGGGGATGCGGCACGAGGCCGACCGGTTGCGGGCCGAATAGGCCAGCAGCACGGGGGCTTCATAGCCGGGGACCAGGCGCTTGTAGCTGTTGGTGGTGGCGTTGGTGAAGGCGTTGACCGCCTTGGCGTGCTTGATGATGCCGCCGATGTAGTACAGGCACTCGTCCGACAGGTCGGCATAGCCGTTGCCCGCGAACAGCGGCTTGCCGCCCTTCCAGATCGACTGGTGGACATGCATGCCCGAACCGTTGTCCAGCGCCACCGGCTTCGGCATGAAGGTCACCGACTTGCCATAGGCGTGGGCGACGTTCTGGCAGACATACTTGTAGACCTGCACGGCGTCCGCGGCGGTC
>CAMBYA010000066.1 GCA_945872035.1 Rhizobium sp. Q54 | reverse complement strand
AGGTCCAGGCAGAAGCTGCGGCTGTGGCCGCTTGCCGAGGGCACGCAGGACACCGAGCGCAACATGTCGAGTGCCGGCAGTGCGAGGCGACGGGCAACGGTCATTCGCTTGCGGGCATCGCCGTCGATCCAGGCCTGGGCACGTCGAACAGTCCGGAGATAGTCGTCCGGCGCCGACCGGTCGAGCGTCGAGGCAAACTGCACCGGGCGGTCGCCGCAGGTGCAGGCCGGCACGTCGATGACAGTTGGCGCGCCGGCCATCGGCGTCCAGCTGTCCGGACCTACCTTGAGCGCGACGTCGGCGGCGCCGAGCCAGCAATCGGGAAAGGGCGACGGCCGTGCCTCTTCGATTCCGCCGTTCAGGCCGAATCCAAAATAGCCGAAAACGCAGCGATCGATCTGGCGGGCAAGGAAATCGCCTGCCAGAGACCAGGCCTCGGCGCGGCCCTCGGGCATGATGGACAGAAACTCGCGTGCACCGGCGCAAGCGACCGCCGCCCGCTCGTCGCCATACAGGAAATACGGCCCGGAAGTCCCCGCCGCGCGCAGGGCCCGCAGCAGCCTGGCGCCGTTGCATCTGGCGTCGCGGCGCGTGCAGTGGACGGAAATCGGCGTGTCTTTGGTTGCCACGGTCAGGTTCGCGGCTGCCCGAAGGCGCGCTGGTAGTCGAAGGGCAGCGGGTCGCAGGCGCCGTTCTGGATAGCCGCCAGCCGCTCTGGCGCCACCGGAGCCGAAAACTGGGCATTGCGCATGACGACGCGGTTCACGAGCTGCTCCTCGACCAGTTCGCCGAGCAGCGCCCAGTCGGCGTCCGACAGGTCGCCGACCGACCCGTGGAGGTCACCGATGCCGCGTAGCATGTGGCCGAATTCGTCATTGAAAACCACTTCGCAGGCCGCGGCGATCATCCGGTCGATACCGCCGCGCCCAGCGAGCTTCATGCCCTCCGAATAGAGCGTGCAGTAGCCGCCCTCGGTGAAACGCTGCGCGCGCAGACCCAGGTCGCCATGATCGCGTCGGTGGCGTGCACGCAGCGCCTGCAGCGTGTCGTTCTCCGGCCATGCGCCCAGGCCGCGCAACGCCTCGGCGCTGGGAACCTGCCCTGACAGCGCCTCATAGATGCCGGCGAAACCCATGTAGTGGATGAATTCCTCGCGAAGCACGTCGAGTTCCTCGAGGAACTCGGCACGGGAGTCCAGGCCGCCGACGCCGTCGATATTGCCATGCGCCCAGAGCAGGCTGGGCAACGCGCCGTCGAGCAGTTCCTTGTACATCTGCCGCATCAGCCAGAGCCGGTCGGTGTCTTCGTTGCGGATCGGGGAATCCCAATAAGTGCGGACCACTTCCGCTTCGGCCGCCCACAGGCGCTCGCAGCGGTCGATCAGGCCGATGATGTGGGGGTTGATGGTCATTGTTCCGTGCGTTCCGCGGTGATCAGATAATGGCCATCGGTGTTTGGCACCGACGGCCCGGTGACGCCGGCCGGGCCGGCCGGCGCGCTGCGCTCGAACCTGTCCAGCCGGAACCCGGCGTCCTCGAACTGGGCGCGCAGGCCATCGGCCGAGCGTACGGGAAAAGCCCAGAAATTGCGCGCATGCCCTCGGGCCATGGCGACAATGTCCAGTTCGGCCGCCTCGGGCGGCAGCATGACCGGCGCGAGATCCGCCACCCGTTCGAGGAAGGCCGCCGCCTCGGCGTCGGAGAAGCGGACCATCTCGCCCGGGAAATCGGGCCGCACGCGCTGGACCGTGACGACCCGGCCCCCGGGCCGCAACACCCTGGCCCATTGCCTGACGAGCAACGTCCGATCCGCATCGTTGAAGTTGCCCATGAAGGCATGGGTGTAGACGGCGTCGAACGCGCCAGCCGGCAAGGGGTCGAGCACGTCCTGGTGCAGCGTCTCGATCGCCAGACCGTGGCGATCGGCATACCACTCGCAGATGCGCAGCGGCGTCGCGCACCGGTCCAGAACCACATAGGTCAGCGGTGGATCGGAGGGCGCGCGGGCGTCGGCGATCAGCTTCAGCATGGAATAGTCGGCGGACCCGGTAATCAGCACCCGGCGGAACGACGGGTCCCCGCCCATCCGCGACAGCTCGGCGGCATAGTGGGCGGCATTGACACCCGAGGTGGACATGATGCCCAGCATCCTCAGCAGCTGCCACGCGCCATGATACCAGTCGCAACCACCGTGTTCGCCGCCATGCTGGCACAGCCGGGGCGCCCAGCCATGGGCCAGCAGCGCCGACTCCAGCAGCTCCTCGTCGGCGGCAGTCATGGTCGCGCGGATGGAAGCCGAAGACCCGGTCATGAATCGACCATGCAGATGAACTCCTGGAACTTGCCGTTGGGACCCTTGGGCAGCGGGCCTTCGACCTGTTCGATGGTCACTTCGAACGGGTGGTTGATCTTCTGGCGCACGAGCGCCGTGATCCAGTTCCTTTCGTCCTCGGTCAGCGGATGGTCGGCGACCGCTTTCATCTCCAGCCGTCCCAGGCTGACCTGGATGAACTGGTACTGCTTGACCAGGCGTGTTGCTTCCGGGTCGCGCATGCCGAATTGCGGCCAGAACTTGCGGCCATCAGGCAGCCTCATCAGGTTGCGCTCGCGGCCGACGATGCGTCTGAGCACCGGCAGGCCACGCTTGCAGCCGCAGGGCTCGCCAACCTCGGCATAGTCCCGGATTTCGTAGCGCAGCATGGCGGTCGCGAAATTGGCCATGTCGGTGACGACCACGCGGCCGATCTCGCCGGGCTGGCATGGCCGGCCGTCGGCGCCGATCACTTCCAGGACATGGCCCTCGGCTGTGCAGTGATAGCTGCCATGGGAACACTGCGAGGCTATCGACCCCATCTCCTCGGAGCTGTACTCGTCGAAGACCGGGATGTTCCAGCGGCCGCGCACGTCCGCCCGGAGATCCTCGGGGAGCGTCTCGCCCATGGACATGACGCATTCCAGCCCGGCGGGCCGGTCGGGGGACAGGTCGATCAGCGCGCGCAGGTTGGAGGGATAGGTCAGCAGATAGGCTGGTTTGTACCGCTCGAGGAATTCCAGCTGCTCCTGGACCGGGACGTTGATCGGCAGGCCGATCGCCGGACCGGTGTGGAACAGCGCGCTCATTTGCGCGCCCCAGCCCCGGTACCGCGCCGGCGTGTCGACGGTGCCGGTCTTGATGTTGGCGCGGATCGCCGCGAAGGTTTTCATGGTGTTGAGGCCGCGCCAGCCCAGGTTGCGGAAGGTGACTGCGCCGCGCAGCATGAAGCACGTCGCCGTGCAGCGCACGGCAACCGGCTGGCCGGTCGAGCCCGACGTGCGCAGGGTCTTTACCGCGCCATGCTCCTTGGGCGGTTCGCAGTAAATGCCCTCGGCCGCGCTCTGAATGTCGGAGCGGGTCAGCAGCGGCAGCGACGCGAGCACGTCGAACGCCGTGTTGTGGTTGATCTCGCGGCCCCGCAGCATGGGCGCGAAGTATGTGCTGGCTTCGGCGGCATGGCGCAGGCGCGCAGCGAGTTGCGCGGCCTGGAGCCGGCGCAACCGCTCGGGTTTCAGCCACTGGCTTCGCTCCAGCTGGCTCATATAGGCGAAGGTCTGAGCCTGCCTCGGATCGATGACCGCCGGCCAGACAAGCGTATTCGAATAGGACCTGAGCAACCCTAACCCCCTCGGTTATCTCTCGACACTACAGGTTTTCCAGAGGTTGCAACATCCCGGGACAACGCCTTGCTGCTCAGACGGGCAAGGCGAACGGGCGAGCCGCCTCGAACGCCCTGGCGGCGCGCAGGATCATGGCTTCGGCACCCCAGGGTCCGACGATCTGCAGGCCGATGGGCAAGCCGGCCTCGGTGAAGCCACAGGGGACGCTCGCGGCGGGCTGGCCGGTGATGTTGAAAGGGAAGGTGAACGGCGTCCAGGTCCGCTTGTAGGCCTCGCCCTCCGGGCCATAGACGCCGCGCCCGGCCTTGAACGGCGGCACCGGGGTGACCGGGCACAGCAGCAGGTCGAACCGCTCATGGAACCGGGCCATGAGCTGGGCGAGCGCGCCCCGGTCGGCCATGGCCTGGAAATGCCGCAGGATGGACTGCTGCGCGCCCTTCTGTGCCGAGCGCACCAGGAACGGGTCGCTGGCGGCGAGCGCCTCCTCGCTCGCATTCTCCAGGTAGCGCGCGGTCATCGGCTGCCAGAAGGCAAGGAAGGTGGCGAGCTGGGTGTCGAATCCCGGATCGGCTTCGACAACCCCGGCGCCCAGCGTACGGAAGGTTTCCGCCGCGCCCTGCAGCGCCTGCGACACCTCGGGATCGAACGGGATCAGCCGCGTACCGTCCCAGAACGCCATGCGCAGCCCCTCGACTCCGTCGTCGAGACCGGCGGCGAAGTCGGCGTCGGGCGGCAGGGCGAGCGGGTCGCGGATATCCGGCTGGGTGATGACGTTCATCATCAGCGCCGCGTCGGCGACGGTCCGGGTGATCGGCCCGGCCTGCGAGATCAGCGCCGAGACGCCGGCCGGATTGTGCGGCACGCGGTTCTGGGTCGGCTTCAGCCCGAACACCCCGCAGAATGCCGCCGGGATGCGGATGGAGCCGCCCGCGTCGGTGCCCACATGCAGCGCGCCCATGCCGAGCGCGCAGGCCGCCGCCGCGCCGCCGGACGAACCGCCCGGCGTCTTGTCCAGGTCCCACGGATTGCGCGTCACGCCGTGAAGCGCGCTGTCGGTGACACCCTTCCAGCAAAATTCGGGCGTCGCCGTCTTGCCCAGGATGATGCCGCCCGCGCCGCGCAGCCGCGCGGTGACCGGCGCGTCCTGCTCGGCCCGGTGCGTCTCCGGGATGACCGGCGAGGAATTGCGGCTGGGCCAGCCCTTGACGTCGATGTGCTCCTTGATCGACAGCGGCACGCCATCGAGCAGCCCCTTGGGCTTGCACGTGCGCCAGCGGGCATCGGATTTCTCCGCGTCTTTCAATGCGCCCTCGCGGTCGAGCAGGATGAAGGCGTTGACGCCCTCGTTGCGTTCGTCGATCCGGTCGAACACCGCCTTGGCCACCTCGACCGGCGACAGCGAGCCGTCCCTGTAACGGGCCGTGAGTTCGATCGCCGACAGATGCACCAGGTCCGTCATCGCACCCTCCTCAGAAGCCCAGCGCCTGGCCGTCGTCGATGCGGACACCCGCGCCGGTCATGAAATCGCCGGCCTCGGAGGCCAGCAGCAGCAACAGGCCGTTGAGGTCGGTGTCCTTGCCGATGCGGCGCATGGGCCAGCCCTTGATGTCCTTCTGCCCGGCTTCGCTGTCGTAGTACTCGCTGTTGATGTCGGTGCGGATGTAGCCCGGGTTCATGGCGTTCACCTTGATGCCGTAGCGGGCCCATTCCAGCGCCATGACCTGGGTCATCATCTGCACCGCCGCCTTCGACATGCAGTAGGTGATGCCGCCCTTCAGCTCCACATAGGAATGCATCGACGCGATGTTGACGATGCGCCCCGGCGCGCCGCGGTCGATCATCCGCCTGGCCACTTCCTGGCTGAGGAAGAACGGCGCGCGCATGTTGGTATCCATCACCCGGTCGTAGTCTTCCTGGCTGATCTTCTGGCTGGCGCCCATGATGGTGATGCCGGAATTGTTCACCAGGCACCAGATCGGCCCGACCTTCTCCTCGGCCTCGGCGATGGCGGCGGCGCCTGCCGGAAGGTCGGTGACGTCGAAGGCGATGGGCCAGGCGAAGCCGCCCGCGTCGTTGATCTCCTTGGCCAGCGCCTCGAGCCGTTCCTTTCGGCGGCCGGTGATCACCACTTTCGCGCCCGCCTCGGCCAGGCACAGGGCGAACTGGCGGCCCAGGCCGCTGGTGGTGCCGGTGATGAAGCAGACCTTGCCGGTCAGGTCGAAATTGGGCAGCGCCATGGAGTGTCCCCGTCTGGTTCGTTCGGGCGGACGCTATTGGTCCGGCCCCTCAGCGTCAAGCCATCGGACCGGGAGGCCCTCGCACGCAAGTGCGTCGCGACCTGCGATCCGGCGCGTCGGCGGAAAGACGCCGCGAATGGCGTCAGCCGCTTTCCTGATATCTGCTAACATTGTCACCGAATCACCAGAAGCTTCGCGCGACGACGCGAAGGAGCCGGTTCAGCATTCACCTGGGGACACATCATGGATTTCGAGTTTAGCGACAAAGTGAAGCAATTGCAGGAGCGCGTCGGCGCGTTCATCTACGAGCACGTGGTGCCGGCCGAGAAGGTCTACGCCCAGCAGACCGAGGACGGCGGCCGCTGGTGCGTGCCGCCGGTGATGGAGGAGCTGAAGGCCAAGGCCAAGGCCGCCGGCCTGTGGAACATGTTCCTGCCGGAATCGAAGAAGGGCTTCGGCCTCTCCAACCTGGAATACGCGCCCATCGCCGAGCTGCTCGGCCATTCGGGGCTGGCGTCGGAGGCGTTCAACTGCTCGGCGCCCGACACCGGCAACATGGAGATCCTCGAGCGCTACGGCTCCGAGGAGATCAAGGAGAAGTGGCTGAAGCCGCTGCTCGAGGGCGAGATCCGCTCGGCCTTCGCCATGACCGAGCCGCTGGTCGCCTCCTCGGACGCCACCAACATCGAATCGAGCATCGTCCGCGACGGCGACGAATATGTCATCAACGGGCGGAAGTGGTGGACCTCGGGCATCATGGACCCGCGCTGCGCCGTGCTGATCTTCATGGGCAAGACCAATCCGGACGCGCCCAAGCACCAGCAGCAGTCGCAGATCGTCATCCCGCGCGACACCCCCGGCATCACCATCAAGCGCTCGCTGCCGGTGTTCGGCTATGACGACGCGCCGCACGGCCATGGCGAGGTGCTGTTCGAGAACGTCCGCGTGCCGGTCTCCAACATCCTGCTCGGCGAGGGCCGCGGCTTCGAGATCGCCCAGGCGCGACTCGGGCCGGGCCGCATCCATCACTGCATGCGCTCGATCGGCTCGGCCGAACGGGCGCTGGAGCTGATGTGCGCCCGCGCCGACAGCCGCGTCGCGTTCGGCTCCAAGCTTTCGGAAAAGGGCGTGGTCGAGGAACAGATCGCCAACAGCCGAATCGAGATCGAGCAGGCCCGCCTGCTGGTGCTGAAGGCGGCCTGGATGATGGACAAGTACGGCAACAAGGTTGCGCGCAGCGAGATCGCCCAGATCAAGGTCGCGGTGCCGAACATGGCCATGAAGGTCATCGACCGGGCGATCCAGATCCATGGCGGCGGCGGCGTTTCGGCGGATTTCCCGCTGGCCCGCGCCTTTGCCGGCCAGCGCACCCTGCGGCTCGCCGATGGGCCGGACGAGGTGCATCGCCGGACCGTGGCGCAGGTCGAGCTGAAAAAACAACGCGAGCGGCGCGAAAGACTGCACAATCTCGCCGCGGAGTGACTATAGTTAGGTTCATCCACAACCCTCAACTTCACGCGGGCCCCCGGGTCCGCGTTTTCTTTTGCGGCGCCGGCCACCGGCGGCGGAATCATCCGTGAGGCGCTGGCGCGCGTAACAGCCCTGAAGCGCTTTCAGGCAAGGCGGACGCCTTGCCGTCCGAAAGCCGCGGCGAAGAGAGCGCTTTCAGGCACGGCACTCGCCGTGCCGTCCGAAAGCCGCGGCGTAGAGAGAGCGCTTTCGGTCCATACTGAAACCACTCTGAAGCGGAGGCCGGGACATGACGTGGATCCTCGTGGCGTGCGGACTGGCGGTGTGGGCCGCCATGACCCTGTTGTGGATCGTCAGCCTGGTGCGGCGCGACGCCAGCATCGCCGACGCATTCTGGGGGCCGGGCTTCGCGCTGGTCGCCGGCACGGCGCTGGCGCTGACGCCGCGGCCGAGCGAACATGCCATACTGCTCGCCATCATGACCGGGCTGTGGGCGGGCCGGCTGGGCTTTCACCTGCTGCGGCGGAACCTGCTGCACGGCGAAGACCGGCGTTACCGCGAGATGCGCGCGTCGGCGGGCCCGGGGTGGCCGGCGCGCAGCTATGTCACCGTGTTCCTGCTGCAGGGCGCGCTGATGTGGCTGATCTCGCTGCCGCTGCAGCTCGGCATCTTCCTGTCGCCGGATGACGCGCTCGGCCATCCGCTGACCTGGGCCGGCGCCGCGCTGTTCCTGTTCGGCTTCGTGTTCGAGGCCGTCGCCGATGCCCAGATGTGGCGCTACAAGCGCGACCCGGCCAACAAGGGCAAGGTGATGGACCGGGGCCTGTGGCGCTGGAGCCGGCATCCCAACTATTTCGGCGAGGCCTGCGTCTGGTGGGGCCTGTGGATCGCCGCCTGCCCGTCACCCTGGACGGCGCTGACGGTGTGCAGCCCGATCCTGGTGACGGTGCTGCTGACCCGCGTGTCGGGAGTCCCCATGGCCGAGCGCAACATGCGCGAGACCCGGCCCGACTACCGCGCCTATGCCGAGCGCACCAGCACCTTCATCCCCTGGCCGCCGAAGGGCTGAGGCGGCCACACGGGCCACGGCGAATCCGAAGGACCTGGTCCCTCCCCCATCTGCTCCCGTGATCCTGCGAGCATAGCGCCGCAGCCCAGCCGGTCCCTCGATGGCCGGAAGGCAGCGGGGCTGGATGGAGGGCGCCCATCATCGTTGGGATGCCGGTCTCCCCTGTCCCCGTGTCCCTGAGCCTGTCGAAGGGCCTGCATTCGCTTTCATGCAAGGCCCTTCTAAAGGCTCAGGGACAAAGGTGAGTGTCAGCCTTGCATGGCGCGCCTCGTGCAGGACCGGGTTCCTGCCCTCGTTTACCGCAGTACCCCGAAGCTCCCCGGTATCCGGCCGTGCCAGGCCATCCCCAAAAGCAGAAAGGGCGCCCCGAGGGGCGCCCTTCCGTTTTGCTTCGTCCGTTCGGGACGGTGGTGCCGGCTCCTTAGAAGGAGAGACGGACGCCGCCGCTGATGACGTGCTCGCTGAACGAGCCGCCGATTTCACCCGAGTAGTCGAGGTAGACGCTGAACATCTCGTTCACCTTGCCGCTGACGCCAGCGCCGAAGATGACCGTGGTCTCGCGCGGCACCTTGCCGAAGACCGTGAAGCTCGTGCCCGGCGCACTCTGGAAGCCAGAGGTGATCGGGCGGAGCTCGTCCTCGAACTCGTTGGCCATACCGACGCGGGCGTAGGGCATCCAACCGCCGCCGTTACCCGACATGAACGTCTTGGACAGACGAACCTGGGCGGTACCGCGGAGGCTTTCGACCGACTGGCCATCCACATTCAGCAGAAGGACAGAGGCGTTGCCGGTGCCACCTTCCGAGAAGCCGTCCTGCTTCACCTTCGCATAGGACAGGGCCAGTTCCGGCGACAGTTTCCAACCCGAGCCACCCAGGTCGAAGCTGTAGCCACCCTTACCGTAGAAGTAGGTGATGTCGCCGTCATAGTCGGCCGTGGCGATCTGCGAGACGTTGCCGATGCCGCTGCCGAACTGGATGTTGCGGATGCTCTCGATGTTCATGTCACCGATGCCGCCGCCGGCGTTCAGGAACCAGCTCTGGGTGAAGTAGCTGACGTAGCCACCCACCTGCCAGCTGTCGACGTCACCCGAGTTGCCCGTGCCGTTCTTGGCGTCGACGTCGGAGTTACCGAAGCCGCCCAGG
>CAMBYA010000065.1 GCA_945872035.1 Rhizobium sp. Q54 | reverse complement strand
AGATCTATCCCGGCGTGCAGCACGGCTGGACCATGCCGGACCTGCCGATATACGACAAGCTGGCGGCCGAGCGTCACTGGGACAACATGCTGGCGCTGTTCAAGCGGAAGCTGAAGTAAGGCCGGTCAGTCCGCCACGTTAGAAATCTTGACGAGCTGGACGCCGAAATGGTCGCCGCTCAGCGTGTTGCCGAGCGCGACCGGCGCCTTTTCCAGCCCGTCATGGATGTCCTCGGCATATTTCAGCGTGCCCGAGACCACCATGGGCGCGAGGCGCGACACCGCCTCCTCGTAGCGGGCGGCGAAGTTGCCCACGTAGAATCCCGACATGGTGGCCTGCTTGTAGACCAGGTTGAAATAGTTCTTCGGCGCATACCAGTCGCTGTCGTGGCTGTACTGCGAGGTGGCGCCGCACAGCACCACGCGCGCGCCCTGCGCCAGCTGGCCCATGGCCGCATCGAGGGTCTCGCCGCCCACATTGTCGAAGAAGATGTCGATGCCCTTGGGGCACAGCGCCGCGAGCTGCTTCGCCAGATCGCCGTCCTTGTAGTTGATGGCGCCCTCGCAGCCGAGTTCGTCCGTCAGCCAGTCGCATTTCCGCTGGCTGCCGGCAATGCCGATGACCCGGCAGCCCTGCATCCGGGCAAGCTGCGCCAGGATCGAGCCGACATTGCCCGCCGCGCCCGAGATCACCATGGTATCGCCGAGCTTGGGCCTGCAGAACTCGGTCAGGCCGAAATAGGCGGTCCGGCCGCCGCTGCCGAGCACATGCATCAGCGCGCTGGTCGACACGCCGTCGCGGCGGGTGACCTTGACGACCGGCGTCTTGTCGGCGCCGTTGGAGACGGCGAATTTCTGCCAGCCCAGGTCGCCGTTCACCAACTGGCCAACCGGCCATGCCGGATTGTTCGATTTGACGATGCTGCCCATGCCGCCGCAGCGCATCAGCGATCCCGGCGTCAGCGGCTTGCCGCCCATGCCGCCCGTCGTCAGCCACATCAGCAATGGCGGCGTGACGATGGAATAGGCGATCTCGATCAGGAACTCGCCGTCGCCGATCTCCGGCACCGGACCGGTCTCCATGCGGAAATTCTGCCCGCTCACCACGCCGTCAGCCGGCCGAGATGCAACCAACCACTTGCTATTTTCCATGCGCCTGTCTCCCCTGTGTCGATGAAAGGGCCGGCAACCAGCCGGCCCCGAATTCCTAGAGCGCCGCCGCCGCCGCGAGCGCCGGGCGCGCCATGCAGGCCTCGAACCATTGCTTCACGTGCGGGTAGGGCGAATAGTCGAAGTCCATGATCCGCGACATCGACATGACACCCGCGACGTTGACGTCGGCGACGGTGAAGCGGTCGCCCAGCATGTTCCTGTTCTTCGACAGGTGCTGCTCCAGCACCTTCAGCGGCCGCTCGAGCTTGGTGCGCATGTCCGCCTCGACCTTGGGGTCGGGCGGCATGAACGCGATCTTGGGGTGGCGCACCAGGATGGCGATAAAGGCGTCCTCCAGTTCGGTCAGCGCCCACATGCTCCACTGCACCGCCTTGCCCTCTTCCCTGGCGTCCTTTGGCGCCAGGCTTCCGCCCGCCTTCTTCGCCAGGTAGAGGTTGATCGCCAGCGACTCGAACAGGATGTAGCCATCGTCGTCCATGGCCGGCACACGGCCATTGGGATTGATCGCGAGATAGTCCGGCTTCTTGGCGTCGTTCATGAAATGCGTCGGCACCAGCTCGTAGGCGAGGCCGGTTTCCCGCTTCAACTCCTCGGCCAGCCAGAGGGTCCGGTTGGCCCGCGATCCCGCCGTGCCGTATATCTTCACTGCGCTCATGTCTCGTCTCCCCGGAGAATGTGATCCGCACGCTGGCATTCCCGGGCGGCCCCGACAACCCGAAAGTTTGCGTTTGCCGGTCGCGGCGGCTAACACATCCGAGGGGAACCAAGGGAGAGCAGCATGGCCGAGCCGGCGCCGCATTACGTTTCCGTGCATGACGAGCCCATGCACCGCTTCCGGTTCAGGAACGACTACGCATTCGTCTACGACGTCTGCATCCCCGTTTCGGCCATTACCCTCTATCACAGCCATGACGAGGACTCGCTCTACGTGGCGATCAACGGGGTGCATTGCTGCACCCAGGACCTGGGCGAGGAACCGGTGACCAGCCAGATCGACAAGGGCACGATCATGATCGCGCCGTTCCGCTCGAAGCCGCTGATCCACCAGGTGACCAATGTGGGCCGCGAGGAAATGCGGATGATCGGCGCCGAGATCCTGGCGTCGCCGCCTGTAACCTCCGCCGAGCCGCTCAATGCGCCGGGCGTGACCTTGCTGGCGGACAAGCCGCGCATCCGCACCTACAAGATCGAGCTGGCGCCGGGCGAGACCACCGGCGACCTTCGGTGCGACTTCTCGGGCATCCTGATCGTCATGGCGGGGACCAGCCTGGAGATCGCCGGCCGCGAGGCGCGCACACTGTCCGTGGTGCCCGGCGACGCGATCTGGCACGACGGCCCGCTCACCCAGCGCTTCACCAATCCCGGCCACACCCCGTTCGAGGCGGTTCTGGGCGAGTGGCGGTGAGTACCAGTAACCTGAGCGAAGTTTAACTGCGAATCGGAATATTTGAAACTACGACGCGAAATTCAGGGAATGGCACGCCGATGTCCCGAAGAACGCGAATAATTTTATCTCGGCTCTTGGTGGGGTTGGCCGAAGGCCCAATAATAACCTTATGCAATATATCCTTAATATCAGCATAATGATGCTGCAACGGTAAATTTTTAAGTGGAAGAATATGTATTATTTTACCGGAGTTTTTCGGATCATCAATATAATCTAATGGAGATGCAGCAGATAATGTAGATGAATATATCACTCTCCATTCCTTCTCTTCACGGAATCCGGGGTGTTTTGTTGACAAAACACTAAAATGCATTGCATTAATTACGTTTTCCCGCACCAAATCTCGGCCTAACGTCACGAGAACAGGCTCATGGCGCTCCAAGTTTCTTACAAACTCGCTAAAATATTTACTTCTATATGTGTCCGTCCCCGCATATAAAACTGGACTTGAGAGGGCGCCAATTCCACTATAGGCGATAAATGGACGCTTGTTAAACACCAAGGCAACACCACTTTCGCCCCGCCTTGATCCAATCCCGTAAGCTCTCCACATCGAGAGCTTTCCGTATTGATCTTCCGCTGCTGAATCATGCTCACAGAAGGATGTAATATAGGTATGCTCGATACGATGGATATCTTTTGGAGCATAGGTCTGTCTTACCTCATCAGCCAGACCCGCCCCGATCCTCTCTAAAACAGTCCAGAGCCTTTGACCAAAACGTGCATTCTTGGCCCCATCAAGACAACTCATACCATGAGCAACCTCAGAATAATCATTCATAACTTGAGAGTTTCTCATCCAAATCCCTTGAGATTTTAGGATGGAAATAGCCCCATCGACGTTGGTGTAGTGAGCAAGTTTATTACTCTCCTTAGCATCAAGTTCCTTAAATCGCCGATTCGCGTACGGGTTGAAGATCGCTATTACGTCGTCTGGGTCATAGTCCATCGAGAACCTTCACCTAAAATTTTGACGCCGTTTATGCGTCATTCACGAACATAAACGTAGCTGCAATAATTTTATAGATATCAAGACTATCCCAAAATATGTGTTCGAATCCGCTAACGAGTCTCCAGCCCCGACATTGCCGCCTGGGCCGCCAGCACTCTCGGATGCCGCGCGGCCTTCGGCAGCTTCCGGTCGGCGAAGTGCTCGGTGACGCCGGGCGTGCTCGCTTCGTCGCGGTAGTCGAGCGACGCCGGGTCTCTCCAGATGCGCCGCGCCATCCACCGGTAGCGGGCGAGCAGCCCGAGATAGCGCGCGTGCTTGACGGCGGTTTCCCAGGCGAACCGGGCGTGGAAAATCACCGCGTTCTCGCGCGGCAACTCGGGCCGGCGCTCGTCGCGGCTGCGCTGGCGGAACCAGCCCGCATCCAGCGGATGGAGGTTCTCGATATTCCTGCAGCCGTTGAACCACAACGCCATGGCGACGATGTGCTTCCAGCTGATGCCGCTCGCCCGCGCCCGCCTCAGCAGGGTGCGGACGTGATCGGGCGTATAGTAGGTCCGCCAGGCCGTCTCGTAGGCCTCCCACCACTGGCTTGAGGACATGCTGCCCGAATGCGCCGTGGTGACGTGGTTCAGGTCGTACTTGTTCAGGTCCGGGTCCATCCAGGCGCCCTTGCCGAACAGCTTCCGGTGATCCTCGGAGCCGGGCAGCGGCGTCAGGATGAAGAACTCCAGGATGTCGAGCGGCAGCTCGCGCTTGATGATCTCCACGTCGCGGCGCACCGACTCCGGTGTGTCGCCCGGGAAGCCGATGATGTAGCCGGCGAAGATGATGATCCGGTGATCGTGCCAGGCCTGCATCATCTGGCGGTATTCGTCGATGTGGTTCTGGCGCTTGCCCGCCGCCATCAGCGAGTCCGGGTTGATGCTTTCCAGCCCGATGAACACCTTGTTGCAGCCGGCGCGGGCCGCCTTGTCGATGAAGTTCTCGATCCGGTGGCACAGCGTGTCGACCTGCATGGTGAACTTGATGGCAATGCCGTCGCGCTCGCGGAGCTGGATCAGCCGGTCGAAGATCTCTTCCCAGTCCTTGTTGCGCGCCAGATTGTCGTCGGTGATGAAGAAATCGTTGATGCCCTGGTCCACATTGGCGCGGATGATGCGTTCGACGTCGTCGGCGCCGCGCCGGCGCGACTTGCGGCCCTGCACGTTGATGATGGTGCAGAAGCTGCACTGGAACGGACAGCCTCGACCGGCATCGAAGCTGGTCTGCATGCCCATGCTGCGCGCGATCCGGTCGCGCGGCAGGAACGGCACCGGCTGGTGGCCGATGTCCGGCAGGTCATTGAGGTAGTTGTAGACCGGCTGCAGCGCGCCGTTCCGCGCATCCTGCAGCAGGTCGTCCATGCGGCCTTCGGCCTCGCCGGCGAACAGGGTGATGCCCAGGTCGAGCGCCTGCCGCAGCTCGGGCTGGATGCCGGGCAGCATGGACAGGCTGCCACTGACGTGGAAGCCGCCGATCACCACCGGCACGTCCGCCGCGCGGAACCGCCGCGCCAGGTCCATGGCGCGCGGGAACTGGTTCGACTGCACCCCGACCAGGCCGACGAAACCGCAGCCGGCAGCATGGATACGGCCGATGATCGCCTTGACGTCGACCTTGGTGTTGGTCTCGTCGATGGCGTCGCAGGTGATGGGAATGTCGAGCACGTCGCGGTCGGCGCAGTCCATCACAAGGCCGTAGACCGCGGCCAGGCTGTTCGACGGAATCACCGAGCGCCGCCAGCGGATGACGTAACCGTCGTCGTCATAATGGGACGGCTTGATCAGGATGACAGGAAAGGTTCCTGCGTCGTGCATCGTGGCTCTCCCGGCGAATAACCCATCCGGTGCGCAGCCCCCGCGCCTTGCCCGAACAGTGTGTCACAGATGGGGTAAACTTTAAACCCGGTGCCGCAATTCCGGTTCCCTGCCCGCTTATTGGCTTGACGTTTCGCCGGGCGGACGGGAAAGGCTAGGGTGAGGACTGACAGGTACGAACGGCATGTGCGGACGCTTCACCAACGCGCTCACCTGGGAGCAGATCTACCGGCTGTACCAGCTGACGCTGGACGCGCCGATGAACCTGCTTCCCCGCTACAACATCGCGCCGACCCAGGACGTGCTGACCATCATCGGCACCGAGGAAGGCCGCCGCGCGGTGATGATGCGCTGGGGCCTGGTGCCGTTCTGGGCGAAGGAGATTCCCAAGGCGTCGACCTTCAATGCGCGGGCCGAAAGCATCGCCGACAAGCCCATGTGGCGCGACCCGTTTCGCAAACGCCGCTGCATCGTGGTCGCCGACGGCTTCTATGAATGGACGGGCAAGGCGACCGACCGCCAGCCCAACTACTTCACCCGCGCCGACGGCCAGCCGCTGAGCTTCGCCGGTCTGTGGGACCGGAACACGGCGTTGGACATCGTGTCGTGCACCATTGTCATCACCGAGGCCAACAAGCAGATGCGCGCCTTTCACGACCGCATGCCGGTGGTGCTGGAAGAAGGCGACATCGGCCGATGGCTCGCCGAGCCCGACGCAAGCCTGCTGAAACCGACGAAGGCCGAGCTGCGAATTCATCCGGTGTCGAAGGCTGTCAACAATGTCAGGAACGAAGGGCCGGACCTGTCCGAGCCCATGGGGCAGGATTTGCTGCCGGGGCTGATCTGATTTTCAGCCCGAGTATTCACCGCGCCATGGGCATGACTGTAACCAGCCAAGACGAGGCTGGGGTCGGGCGCTTGACCAACCAGGGCCGGTCCCCCAAACTCCGCCGCGTGGAGAAAGTTACGCATGAATAAAATCCGGGCTTCGGCCGCCCTGTCGCGGTTCACGGTGATCGACCTGACCCGCGCGCGGGCCGGTCCGACCTGCGTGCGGCAGCTGGCCGACTGGGGCGCCGACGTGATCAAGGTCGAGATGCCGCCCTCGGCCGGCGAGCCGCAGGATTTCGCCAACCGGGGTGATTCGGATTTTCAGAACCTGCACCGCAACAAGCGCAGCCTGACGCTCAACCTGAAGACCGCCGAGGGCGTCGCCGTGCTGAAGCGGCTGGTCGAGACAGCCGACATCCTGGTCGAGAACTACCGGCCGGACGTGAAGACGCGGCTCGGCATCGACTACGAGGCCATGCGGCAGGTGAACCCGCGCCTCGTCTATGCCAGCATCTCCGGCTTCGGCCAGGACGGCCCCTATGCGGACCGTCCCGGCCTCGACCAGATCGCCCAGGGCATGGGCGGATTGATGTCGATCACCGGCGAGCCGGGCCGCGGCCCCATGCGCGTGGGCATCGCCATCGCCGACGTGGCCTCCGGCATCCTGGCCGCCTCCGGCGTCCTGACGGCGCTGCTGGAGCGGGAGGTGTCGGGCGAAGGCCAATGGGTCACCACCTCGCTGCTGGAATCGCAGATCTTCATGCTGGATTTCCAGGCGGTGCGCTGGCTGATGAAGCAGGACGTGCCGGGCCAGGTCGGCAACGACCATCCGACGGCGGTGCCCATGGGCTGCTTCCGCACCTCGGACGGACACGTCAACATCGCCCCCATGCCGGGCGCCTGGGGCAAGTTCTGCACGGTGCTGGGCCTCGATCATCTGGCCGGGGACGAGAATTTCAGCTCGCCCGGCCGCCGGGTGCGCAACCGTGACAGGGTCAACCAGCTGGTCGAGGCGGTCACCGTCACGAGGAGCAGCGCCGAGTGGATCGACCTGCTCAACAAGGCCGGCATTCCGTGCGGCCCGATCTATGCCATCGACGAGACATTCGACGATGCGCAGGTGCGTCACCTGGGCATCGCCCAGACGGTGGAGTCGCCCACGCTCGGCGCGCAGACGCTGGTCGGCCAGGCGTTCCATCTGAGCCGCACCGACAGCAGCCTCGCCAGCGCAACGCCGGAGTTGGGCGAGCACACCGACGACATCCTGGCCGGGATCGGCTACTCGGCCGCCGAGATCGCCGGCCTGCGCGCGCGCAACATCATATGAGGTATCTCCCATCATGAGGTTCCAATGACCGAGCATGTCCTGACCCGCCGCGACGGCGCCGTGCGCTGGCTGATCTTCAACAAGCCGGAGAAGCACAACGCCCTGTCGCTGGAGATGAACGAGGCGGCGCTGAAGGTCATCGAGGCGTTCGCGGCGGCAACCGACGAGCGGGTGCTGGTGGTGGCCGGCGCGGGCGGCAAGGCATTCGTGTCGGGCGCCGACATTTCCGAATTCGAGGATCGCCGATCCAACGCCGAGAAGGCCGACGAATACGCGCGCCTGACGCAGCGCATGTTCTTCGCCCTGCGCGACGTGGAAAAACCCACCGTCGCCATGATCCGGGGCTATTGCCTGGGCGGCGGCGTGGCGCTGGCCACCTGCTGCGACATCCGCATCGGCGCCGAGGCCTCGGTCTACGGCATCCCGGCCGCACGGCTCGGCATCGGCTACAGCGCCGATTTCATCAAGCTGCTGGCGGACCTGGTCGGTCCGTCCTGCGCCAAGGAATTCCTCTACACCGCACGGCGCTATTCGTCGGCCGAGGCCCATGCCGTCGGTCTGCTCAACCGGGTCGTGCCGACCGAGGAACTGGAAGCCTATGTGGCCGAATACGCGGCCACCATGGCGGCCAATGCCCCGCTCACCCAGCGCGCCACCAAGATCGTCGTCTCGGAGTTGCTGGCCGATCCCGTTGGCGATGGCGCGCGCGGCCGCAAGGCCGTCGCCGACTGCGCCAACAGCGAGGACTTCCGCGACGCCCGGCGCGCCTTCATGGAAAAGCGCAAACCCGTATTCCACGGCCGCTGATGGGCACGCTGGAGAGTTTCCGTCTCGACGGCCAGGTCGCCGTCATCACCGGCGGCGGACGCGGCCTCGGCGAGGCCATGGCGCGGGCGCTGGCCGAGGCGGGTGCCGCCGTGGTCGTGGCGGCGCGCCGCGCGGCCGAGGTCGAGGCCGTGGCCGCGTCGATCAACGCGAGCGGCGGGCGCGCACTCGGCGTCGCCGCCGACGTCACCGATCCGGAGGCTGTCGAGGCGCTCGCCCAGGCGGCCGTGGACACGTTCGGCAGCCTGTCGATCTGGATCAACAATGCCGGCGGCTCGCGCTATTTCGGGCCGCTGGGCAACATCTCCGCCAGGGACTGGAACGACTGCGTGGCGCTCAACATCACCGCCGTCGTCACCGGCACCAACGCGGCGGCGCGGCGCATGACGAATGGCGGGTCGATCGTCAACATCTCGTCGCTGTCCGCGCAGGGCGCGGCGCCCGGCAGCGGCCACTACGGCGCCGCCAAGGCCGCCGTGAACAGCCTGACCAAAACCTATTCGCGCGAGCTGGCGCCAAGCATCCGGGTCAACGCCATCCAGCCGTCGACCATCCCGACCGAGACTTACATGGACGCGCTGAGCCTGGGCGACGACGACCTGCCCGCCCTGCTCGAGCGCAAGAAGGTGCCGCTCGGCCGTCTGGGCCGCCCGGCCGACGTGGCCGGCGTGACAGTGTTCCTGTGCTCCCCGGCGGCAAGCTGGATCACCGGCGAGGTCTGGACAGTCTCCGGCGGGCTCATGTAGACGCGCCGTCCAGCATCCCGACCACGACAAGCCATAAAGGCGGCACGCTTGGTCCGGGCATGGTGTTCGGCTATCTTTCCGGCAAGCACGCGGCGGAACGGCTGACCAACCGGTAAGAAAGCCGGCAGCCGAACGGGGAAACGGAATGGATGCCTTCGACTACATCATCGTCGGAGCCGGCTCGGCCGGCTGCGTCCTCGCCAACCGGCTGTCGCAGAACCCGGCGCACAGGGTGCTGCTGCTGGAAGCGGGCGGCGAGGACAAGAGCCCGCTGATCGGCATGCCCAAGGGCATCGGCAAGCTGGTGAAGGACCCGAACCACGCCTGGCACTTCAAGGTCGACCAGGAGCGCGTCCCCGGCGTGCCGTCGCGCGAAATCTGGGTGCGCGGCAAGGTGCTGGGCGGATCCAGCTCGATCAACGGCATGATCTACTCGCGCGGCCATCCCAACGACTACGAGGACTGGGAGAAGCTGGGCGGCGCGGGCTGGGGCTGGTCCGACATGAAGTCGGCGTTCAAGGCCATCGAGGACCACGACCTGGGCGCCACCGACTATCGCGGCGCCGGCGGCCCGCTGCATGTGAGCGCGGGCAAGTTCCGCTATGCCGCGACCAGGGCCATGA